>NZ_AXBI01000020.1:300000-564457 GCF_000473325.1 Leisingera caerulea DSM 24564 | reverse complement strand
GGCGGCCCCTTCACCCGCGCCGCATGGTCAGGCCGAGCTTTCGTGCCAAGCCGTTCACATCCGTCAGCGCCAGGAGCGTCATTTCAGCCAATCGCACCGGAAGCGCAGGGGCGGCCTTGATGACCATGGTCTCCGCATCCGCAGCATGCCGGAAGAACTCTGCGATCTTCCCTGTCGACTGCCGGACGGATCCGGCAATCCGCTTGGGGCTCTGTTCCGCAAGAAGGCCGCCGAACTCCTCGATATAGAGGCCGGACGGCACCCCTGTCAGGTCAATCACATACCGCTCCAGCCCCCTGTCCTTGTAGGTCAGGGCCGCATCCTTCAGGGAAAGCTCCGGCAGCAGGTGAGCGCCGAGCTCCTTGCCCGCATTGGCCGCAAGGAGCTTTGTGCGCGAATATGGCGCAAGATCCGCCGATGCTGTCAGCCCCAGGTCAACAAGCCCATTCAGAGATGCGCTGGCTTTCAGCAGGAGATCCCCTTTTGAGGCCAGAATGCGAAGACCGGAGGAGCCGGTGACCGTCGAGAGCCCGACCCTGCTGAAATTGGTGACCGCTTCCGGCGGCACGACACCGGCCGAGAAAATCCGTGTGGTCGAGGAGGAGGCCTGCAGGTCCATTTCCAGCAGCGTGAGCGCATTGACCATCTGCATAAGGTTGAGGTCGGGATTGACCTTTCCGCCGCTGAGCGGGCTGCTGTGCAAGACATGCAGCAGCCCCTGGAGGCTGGCCGCCTTCATCTCCGCAGCCAGGTCGACCCCGGAGAACCCGTATGTCGGCGTCCGGCCTGCTTTGCGCAATTCGATTTCCGCTATCTTGGTCCGGAGCGAAGCGGCGGTCCCCTGGGACCCGGCCGCACTCACCCGGTTCCCGGGCATGCCGATTTCCGATCGCACTTGCGACACCTGGACAGATGCGCCTTCTGCGCGCCGCACATCCGCCCTGCCGACAGCCAGCAAGCCGCTGATCCAGCAGTTCTCCGGCACGCGCCTGGCTTCAAACCCCAGATCCTCAATACGCATGGATCCGATCCCCGCGGGTTCCGCGGGGAAAGTCATCTCCGCGGCGGAGATGTTCGCCTTGCTGACCACATTCATCCAGTTGCAGAACATGTCGCCGCCCTGGGCCGGCCAATCCTCCATCTGCAGGCTGATCCCGCTGATCGAGATTGCCGGGGACAGCTCGTCCCGCGGCTTCATGGTCAAGGCGCCGATGTGGACAGAAATATCCCCGTCCGGAGCCGGACGGAACGTGATCTGGTCAATTCCGATTGCGGAGACGTCAGAACGCAGCGTGATGCCGGAATAGGTCCTGACGCCCTCAGCGTAGACATCCTGGCGGACCTTCGAGCTGTACATGTCGGGCGGGAAGAGTTTCTGCAGCGGCTCCAGGGCCTCTGCAGCTGGGGCTTGAGCTGCGATCAGCGCCCCGGCGGCCGCAGCAGCGGCGGAAAGCATCCGGTTCATCATTTCTGCTCCGTGGAAATGGCCTTCTCCAGCATGTCGACCGCTTCGCTTACGAAGGCCGGGTCCTGCATGGAATTGAGGGGCACCGGCTTCACACTTCCGGACCGCCGCAGGATCTCCAGGCCGAGTTCCCCGTCGACATCCTCTTCCGCGAAGATTTTCGCAAACCGGGAGCTGTTCTCCGCCACGAAACTGAAGAATTCCCCCATGGACCGGCGGTTCTCGCGCTCTTCATCAAGCCGCTCTGCCTCCTCGTCCCGCAGCTTCTCCGCGATCTCCCTGTTGGTTTGAGCCTTCTCTTTTGCCCGCTCCTGGGCAATGAGCAGGTCGATCATGCCTCCGTGCCGCTCTTGCGGCGTGCGCCCGCGCGCAGCGCGGTGCAGACCGGAAACCACGTCCCCGACCTCTTCGTCATCCTCCTCCAGATCAATCCCGTCGATTTCCATCTCCGCCATCCGCCGGCGCATGTTCCGCTGATCCACAGCTTCAGGATCAAGCTCATCGAAATCACCCCGGATCCCGAGCTCGTCCATCAGGTCGACATCAAGTTCGTCTTCCCAGTTGCCGCCGCGGTCGACTGCCTCATCCTCATACTCGGGCACTTCGGCAGCTTCACCGGCCAGCAGGCCGCCAAGCCACGCATTGTGAATGTTGCGCGGATTCGCGGCATGTTTTCCTGCCTTCCAGAGCAGCCCCTGCGCGATCCGGGCAACATCCGTCACCGTGTCGGACAGCGCATCGAGGTCTTCTGCACTCTCCGGGCTGCGCGCAAAGCCGAGGATCTTCTCTGACGTATCCATCATGGATCCGATGAAGTTGATTTCGACGGTCTGGTCGAGGCCCGGAACCCGGTCAGTCGGGCCCCGCACCTTCAGGAACTTGTTCACTGAGAACGATCCGGCGAAGTCCCCGCCGATGTAGAACGTGGACACCCTCACGATGGTACCGTTGAAGAGGAAATAGAACTCCCCTTCCATCATGTGCTGCAGCTCGTCCAGCCGCACCTTCTCGACCTCCTGGAAGGAGGCATCCATCCGGTCGACCCACTTGGTTCCGAGCATGCCGGATTGCGCAGTGTACCCAGATGTCACGGAAACCTGCGTCCGGCCGAACAGTTTTTGAATGAACCCGGCCGTCTTGTCCGCATCCATCGTCTTGCCGGCAGCAACGATCGATGCGTTTGCTGATGCGGTTTCGGCGATCTGCGGGGAGATCGCCTGCATTGCCGCCATATCCTGACCGGCAACGATGATCATAAAGCCGAGCGAGCGGGCCTGCGCCATCATCACGTCAATGCCCTTGACCATGTAATAGCCCGCCTCGTCGAGCACGACGATGTAGGGGGATGGGGCGCGTGTCTGCTTGGAATCCACGATCTCCTGCTTCGAGCCATGGAGCGCCGAGCCGGAGGCATTACCCATCATGATCTTCACGAGGTTGACCACGATCTTCCCGCACATCTGCATTTCTTCCGGCGCCTTCTGCAACGCAGGGAGGAGTACAATCAGGATGCGGCGGTTCAGAACAACGTCGTCAATATCGACCTCTCCAAGAGGGGTCCGGAAGATGTGACCGTAGTCATCTGCCAATGATCCCAATGGCTTAGTCAATTGCATCGAAAGGAAGCCGTACTGCTCTGAGGCCTTCCCGTCCTGCGGATCACCCTTCAATGCCTTGCTCATATTGAAGCCGGGAAGCGTATCAAAGAACGCCTTTAAGGCGAGTCGGGAAGAGTTCGAAAAGTCCCCCTTCATAGCCCTCAGGTACAGCTCGATCATCCCGCCCCGCGTGCGCAATTCGTGCCACGCCTCTTCCGGAACATCCTCGATGGTGCGGATCGGCTTGCCCTTCAGAAGCTCTTTCTTGAACCCTTCGCCGAGCGGGAGGAAGTCCCGGATTGCCTGCACATCGAGCAGGATGTCACCGGCGTCGCGCATCTGCACAAGCGCCTTCATGGCCGCGGTAACCAGTGACATGGCGCGGCTCTTCCACATGTCGTTGCCCTGGCCTGCATCCCCCATCAGGCCCACGATGAGGTTCATGAGCTGGTCGGCGCCGCCTTTGGAGAACGGGTTCAGGGTGTTGGACTGAACATCGGGCCCGCCCGCCGGAGCATCCGGGTCGCCGCCCGCGTCCGTGAAGTTCAGAACACGGACGTCATCCTCGCGGCCGAAGCGTTTCGCGAGCGTCCAGGCGCGCGCATAGAATTCGGTTGTCCCCTTGCCGTCGATGAAGAGAAAGCCTGATGACCACATCAGCGTCTGTGACACGATGCCAAGCAGGAGTTCGGTGTTGTGGGTGACCACGTGGTTTTCCATCACGTAGAGCCCGTCTTCCCGGTCCGTCTTGATGCAGGACATCTCCACATCATCATGGAGCCGCTCGACCTCGGTGATCTCCAGCCCCTCGCCAGGGAACTTGCAGCCGGATGCCTGGGGCCACAGATCTCCGATGCCCTCAAACATCACAACAAGATCCACGCCCCGATCGCGCTTCTTGGTGCTGCCGCGGACATAGACGGTCGCAACACCGCCCAGGGACCAGACAAGCTGCTTCAGGATCTTGGCATCCGGCGTGCGCAGACCGGTCAGCCTGACGCCGTGCTTTTCAATCGCGACACCGATGTCAGCGTTGCGGGACCAGGCCTTGAGGAAGGCGATCCGCTCGGCCGGCGTGCCAAACAGCGACGGCATGTAATCCAGGTGATGGAGGCCCGCCGCCGCGCCCCGCTGCGCATGTTCCTCCGACAGGATGCCGGAGCCATCCGGAATGCTCATGCCCTGATGCGGGACAGCCAGGGGGATTTCGATGTGCAGTTTATCCCCGTGCATGCCGTGCAGGATGCCGATGTCGCCAGCGGTCATATTTTTCCCGCTGTCACCGAAACCCAGCCCTTCCGCCAGCCCCAGCTTGCGATCGACATTGACCCTGGGCCGGGCGCGCACATGCCAGAGGTGGTCGAGCGAGCAGTCTGCATGGCGGCCGTCAGAGAACCACATCCGCACCGCCGGGATCACGCCCTGAGGGTGGATCGAGTCAATCCGGGAAGTCCCGCCCAGAGGGTGGCAAACTTCATCGCCCGGCCGGAGATCCCCGTTCAGCACCCATCCCCGCGGCGTAAGGACCGGGGTATCAAGCGGCAGCGCCTTGCCCGAGCCGGTGGTTCCCAGGAAGAACCCGTGCCGGCGCGCATCACCGTTCTCGATCCAAAGCTCCTCCTGGCTTTGCTGGTCGCGCCCGAAGTAGAGGATCCCAGACGCCTTGGCGTAACCGCTGCCGCCCGGCTTGGGGGCGCCGAAGTCGGTCCCGCCCCAGCTTTGGGGAACCTTGAAGGGCAAACGGTATTTCTTCGATGACGCCCACATGTAGTAGCCGAGGGAAGCAGGCAGAACACCGATCCAGCTCGGAGAATACAGCGCCATAACCGAAACCGAGATCGACAAGGTCATCATGACCGTGCTCTTGGCGCTCATCGTATCCCTGAAGGATTGCATCGGGGACTTGATAGGGCGCCGGACCATTCCGGGATCGACCTGATCCTTCACGGACGGCAGGGATTGTGACTTCTGTATATGCTCGGCCATGCTTCAAGCTTTCATTTTTTCGCATTCCAGCATCACCGCACTTACGCGGATGCATGAATTGCCCTTTTATATCACCAATCGATGCAGCCGCCGTCGCCTGAGAGGCGGTTATCAACATGAAAATGCGCCCGGCCGGCCGCGCCAATGAGAAAGGGCCAGGGCAATGCCCCGGCCCTCTGACCTTGGAACCGTCCGGTTGCGGCTCAGCCGCCGTTGTTCAGGATCGACAGGATCTGGGTCTCAACGATTGCCCGCCGGGTATCCAGTTCGAGCTGCATGTAGTTCATGCGGGCGTTGATCGCCATGACATCGAGGATCTCCTGCAGAAGCTGCTTTTCGGACCAGGCGGCGCGCTCCTGGAAGACCTCAGGTTTCGGCGCGTAATGGCGCAGGGTGCGGATGTCGATCGCCTGCATTTCCGAAACCTCATCCCCAAGCGGGCGGTTGTAGTTGGAGATGTCCTCGACATAGGGCCGCCACGGATCGGCCGGGCCGACCTCGGTGCGCATATTCATCACCATGGAAACCGTTTCCGCGCTGGCGTTGTTCCGGGTTTCCTGGATTGCCCTCTGCTCCGCGCGGGCCACGCCGGCGGGTGTCTGCAGTTCCGCGGCGGTCACCGGCCGCGGCGGGTTCGGGTCGGTCAGGTTGCGCACCAGCCGCTCGGCGGCACGGCGGTCTTCATCGCTCTCGATCGACAAGGTCGGATTCTGGAGAATGGCAGCAGGATCCACGGTCGGATCCGCAAAGCCTCCCATCGTCCCCTGGAGCTCGGCGCGATCGTCGATCATCGACTTGGCACGGGCGGTGCCGCCCTGGCGCACCGCCGGGTCAGCGCCGTTGTTCAGCTGGCGTGCCCCTGCAACAGTTGTTGAGCCGCGCGGGTTTGGCGCCGTTGCACCGCTATCGCGGAACAGGCCAGCCAGCAGACAGATGTCCGGGCTCGGATCGAACTCGCCGCTTTCCGCACGCGCGCGGAATTCCTGGCGCATACGTTCGGTGGCATTCAGCTCCGCGGCATCCGTGATCCGCCGTGTGGCCTCGATCTGCTTGTCCTGATAGGCGGATTGTTCGCCGGAATGACTGCGCAGCGCCGCGATGATCCGGTCCGCAGCCTCCTCCATCGAACTTTCAACCTGCTCTTCCAGGTCTTTTACATTCTCGCCTGTGCGGACCTGGTTATCGTTCAGCGTGCTCAGCTGCCGAATGATGGTGTTCGCCTGAGGCGCCGTTGCCCATCCGCCTGCAAGCGCCATCTGCGGCAGCACCGTAGCCAGGGTCAGGCAGGTTCCCAAAAGGATCTTCTTCATGTTCTACTCCTTGCCCGGTCTTACTTGTCCAGCATGTCCCAGATGGTTGCGGGGCCGTTTTGAGGTACGGGGGATGAATTCTGAGCAGCCGCCGGAGCGCTGCGGTCCTGACCGCCCTCCCGGTCGACATCCTCATTCCGGGCGGCGCCGCCCGATGAGTTCGAGCTGGGCGCGACTTCGATGGTGGTGCCGTCATCGCTGCTCAATGTCGCGGGCCATGCGCCCGGGTTGAATGTGCAGCTGGAAATATGGCCGGGGACATTCCAGGTGCCTGACCCGTGGTAGGTGCCAGTGATCTGCGTGCCATCAAGCTGTCCGCCAACACGGCAGCCGATATACTGGCCAAGAGCCATCATCAGACGCTGGTTGTAGAGGTTCCAGGCGTCCGAGTTATTGTTCACCACGGTGCTTGCAACCGTGTAGGTGACCTCCTCCACATCGCTCGCGGAGGGCGACACATCCGGCAGGGTGTAGTCCGAGATCGTGCCGCTATAGCCGGAGCTGTCGCTGCTCGAGACGATGCCCGAATAGCCGCCATAGCCAGAGGCCGTCGAGGTGGTGTTTGCCGAACTGTCCCAGCCGCTGTCGGTGATTTCAGAGAAGGCCGAGTTCAGCTGCCCGTTGATCCGGTCGTCGGCGTTGGCTGCAAGAGAGGCGAAACCGGACATTGTCTTGTCCATCTCGCTCAGCGGCTGCGTCAGTGTTGCGAATTTCTTTGCAGCAAATCCGCAAATCATGCCCGACACATCGATATCAAGGTTGAGCGACATGGACGCAATATCGCCAAGGCCGGACTGAAGGCTGCCCAGCAGACCGCCGACATTGGAGAAGATGTCCAGCGGAGCGGTCATCAGATCATTGAGGCAGCCCAGATCGCCGACGGGGGTCGGAGCCTGAATGGACATCTCTGCCCGGCGCACCGATGCCTCGATCGCGTTGCGGACATTGCCTGTAATGCCTGCGATATCTTCCGGCGCGCAGCGTGAATCCTGGATTGAATCCAGCCAGTCTTCTGCAGACGCACCGACAGGCGCCGCGACGCCGGCCCCAAGGGCGATGACACCGGCAATGGCTGAACGGCTGAGAAGCAGTGTTTTCCAGTGGCTCATGTTGCCAAACTCCGTTTTTCTCACTCTTGGAGATGAATTCCCCTGAGCGGGGTTTCAGATAGTCTACTCAACATTTGCGAAAATTCAACGTCATGCGACGGATCACCCTGCCCTGGCCGGGCTATTGCTGTTGATAACCTGACGCTCAAAGTCCTCGTAGAGACCCCGGAAGTTGCCTGCTTTGATCTTCGAGCGGATGAGGTGATTGTCGACGCCATGGATTTTGGCCTGCTTCATCAGCACCCGCCCGCTCACCATCTCCTGATGGAAAACATGCTGCAAAGCTGCGGAGATCATGTCCTTCGCCATATCTTCAGACATCGCCGACGATGCGAAGCGGAAGAGCGACACGATGGCCTGTACAGGGTCGGATGCGTGGATCGTGCAGATGGCAAGCGGCCCAGAGATTGCCATATGCAGCAGCTCGCTCGCAACGTCGCCCGTCCTGACCTCCCCGAGGAAGACGTATCGCGGGGACCAGCGGCGGGCGTGTTTGATAGCATCGCGGACCGAGCGGTCCATGAGGTCGATCTGATAGATCACGCCCCTGTCCTCAGTCACGCGCGCCAGCGGGATTTCCGGCGGATCCTCCAATGTGATGCCAACGTCCCGGCTTTCCGCGACCCAGTGATCCACGATCGATGAGGCAAGCGTCGTCTTGCCGGACGCAAACGGGCCGGAACAGATCACCAGCCCCCTGCGGATGATCAGGTCTTGGATGTTCTGCCGGGCTTCTGCGGACAGACCCTGTTCTTCAAAACTGGGCGCGGCACCACTCACCTGCCGGATACACCATCGCACCTCGTTTTCCCGCAACGGCTCCAGCCCCTCTGTAAACCGGAAATCCGGCGGAGCGATCAGAGCGCAGCGGTATGACCGTTCATCGTGAACGACTGTGAACTCCCGCTTGTAGTCGGAATGCTTCCATTTGCGGTCGATCACCTCGTAGAGCCGTGTCGCGTCATCGTAGAGCACCTCAGGGAGCCGCACGAGCCCCTTGCCGAAAGCGCTCAGGCCGATGGTTGCTGCCCTCAGTCCGCGAGCCATGATCGGCGCCAGGGGATCGTTTGATATGTAGAGGTCAATGAAGTTGTAGGCAGACAGGATCTTGGCGAGGTCGCCTTCCGGCATCAATTGAGGGGCCAGCCCCTGGGATGGCCTGGCGGCCGCACCTGCAGGGGGTTGCGGCGCCGCGGGCGGCGCCGGTGGTCGGGATGCGGCCTGCGGCATTGCCGCTGGTGGTGCCGGGCGCGGTTTGCTGGATGAACGTCCGAACATCAGTAGCACCGGGTTTGAGCAACAGCTGCACCGAAATCACCTTCCAGCTCCCAGACGTCCGCACTGCCGTCACCCCGGTAGGTATCCACAACATTACCGGTGTAAGTCGTGCAGTTTCCGCCGATCGGTGAACCGTTCGCCCGGAAGGATGTGGAGCTGACCATCATGGGGCTGGAGGGGTCGTTCGTGCAGAAATCCTGCCCCACGAAGATCATCATCCGCACCCGCCAGTCTGTGCCGAGATCTTCCGCGAAGGCCCGCACACCCACAACGGGGCGTCCGCGCGGATCCGAATAGGCGGCCGGCGTCACATAGATGCGCGGCTCCATGGGGTTTGCACCATCAATCGTGGTGGCCGGGCAGGACGGCTTGGCGATGGTGTCCCGGGCCCGGACAACGCGGCTGGAGGTAACAGCTTCAGAGAAGTCCTGGCCGCCATTGACACCCGCAAGGGTGAGGCGATCGGCATTCAGAATGTTTTCGTCAGTGCCGTTGATGTTCTGCCGTTTCAGAACATCGTCCCCATCGAAGCCGATGCCATCCGCGCGGACCGTCATTTTGCCGATGTCAGCATTGTCGCCCAGAGACACAAAGTCACCAGTCAGGCGGGTGGTCGCACAGTCCACGGTGAACTCATTCAGATTGCCCGAGCCGGAACCGTCCGCACAGTCCAGCATGGTGACATTGCGAAGCGCGGGAAGCACGTCAGCGGTACCGTCATTGTCGCTGTCAAAGGGTCGAAGAACGATGTCGGTGTAGACCTCGTTTGAGCTGATGCAGTCTGCGTAATCGTCCGAGGCGATGCTCACCCCGTCACAGCGCAGGAACGGGTCGATGGCGGGCTCCGTGCCGCTTTCAGAGCCCAGAACCCCGTAGCTGGACAGCGACACAACGCTGGCAAAGCGGCCGCGGGACGGGTACTCGGGCAGAGCATTGAACCCGGAGATGTCCATCGTGAAGTTCTCATAGGCGCCGCTGGCCACATCGCTGTCTGCAACGAAGCCCCCGAAAGACGCCTTCATTTGGCCGATGACATCACCTGCAGCACCGATCGGAATGCTGTCTCCCCCGTGAGAGACCAGGATGGATTCGATCTCCAGCTCACCGTTGGAGGGGTCTCCATCCGTCAGAGCCACATCGATTTCGCCGGATGCCAGCGGATCCATATCCGCGTATCCCATCGTTGCCTGCGGCTGGGCGCCGTCGCTGCGGTCAACTGCGCGGGCGAGAAGCGCATAGTCCTGCCCATAGGCCGTCTTCAGAATGCCGCCCGAATAGGACGCAGGCAGGAAGCCGGCATCAGCCAGATCGCTCAGGCTGTAGGTCATGACCCCCTGCCCGCCTGTATCGGCAGCATCGAACAGATCCATCACCACATCGTGGTAGCGCTGCTGCAGAAAGCTGCGGGCCGCGGTGACGATGACATCGTGCTCCGATGCGACCATCACGCGTTTCTGTTTCTCAAGCTCCTGCTGGTTGGCCTGGGCGACATAGCCGACCAGACCGAGAAGCACCGAGATCGAGAGCGCCGCTTCCAGCAGCATGCTGCCCCGCTGCCGCTGGGTGTTGATTTTGAAATCCGCATTTTCTTTTTCGTGCTTCATTTTTTGTCTCCCGGCATCCTCGAAGAACGCCTTTTTTACCTGCATGCTCGTCATGACCCGCCATTCAGCCTTGTTTCTCAAGCGCCGGGACCTCCGGGGCCGGTGTAATCCTGATTTATCACCGTGATAATTGCCGGCCCGTTTGCCGGGATCGGCAGAACCATATCTGAGAAATCCCCGCGCCCGATTGTGCCTCCGGTCCCGGTTTCGGAATACTTGTAGTTCCCCGCGTAACTCTCGGGCAGCTTGCGCAAGCTGAGAGGGGTCACCTCTGAAAATGCCTTGAGGGCACTTTGCTCGGCGCCCTGGATACCATCCGGAAGATAAGTGACGACAACGGTCCGGTGCCCGGATGAAACCACCTGGGTTGTCCAGTCGCCCATCTGCCGGAAAGGACCGCCCAGTGCGCTTGTGATGTAACCCGATGTCCGGCCATCCTCCATTGCCTGGGCAACGGATTGCTTGTGATGAAGGGTCAGGTTCGACCCCATCACCGTGCCACGATCGTCCACCGCCCTCTCTCCGAATGAAGCGAAGGCAATGGTGATGGTGAATGTTACGACCAGCATGGCTGGTATCAGGGACATCATGGCATCATCCTCACCAAAAATAGATCAGCAGCGCGGCCCAGACTACCGGAAGGCACACGGAGAGAAAGGGGATGCTTTTTCGCACATCCGCGATATCCACATCCATGTCCCGGGCGACCTTCTCGCCGTTCCCTGGCTTCTCAAACACGGCGTGAACCCAATCAAAGCTGCGGCAAAGCACCAAGAGCGCAGCAGTCCCAAACATGATCCCGATCGAGTAGGGGGTGGCTCCGAAAAGGATGAACGGGATGGATATGCCAAGGATATCTCCCGGCGGCAGGATCCAAATCCAGCCGGTCAAGCGCACGGCAGCCATCCAGAGGAGATTGACAGCCAGCAAGCCGCCTGCGCCCGCCGCGGCGGCGCTCATGAGGCTCAGATCCCATCCGTGAAAGCGGGACGCCAGGACCACTGCGCCTGCGGCCAGGATGGCCATCAGAATATCCGGCGCCCAAGAAGTCTCACGGTCCACAAATGCCGCGAGGCAGAGGGTGGATGCGAAGGACACTGAAATGAGGAAGCCGGGCAGGCTTGTGATGCCGGCGCCGCCGTCCTTTATGAGCAGTGCTGCAGCGCTCATCCCGCCTGCCAGGGCGAAGAAGCAGGCGGGCCAGAAACGGACCGTCTCCTCCCCTGCCGAGGACATCCGCACGCCGATCCGCCCCAGAAGGGTTACAAGCATGCATACGGCAAACGCGCTGTAATAGAGATCAACTGGCATCATTCGTCTTCCTCAACGTCCAAATGCTCTTCAGCCTGGTCAGGCGCATCCCCGAACATGATCTCATCGCGCAGCATGTTGAGCTGGTCTCCCGGGGAGCGCTGGCGGATTGCCTTGTCCCGGCGGCTTTCGATCCGTTCGGGGGTCATGTCGAGATAATCTTCGAGCAGCGCCCGTGCCGCCTGATACACAGCCGGGCGGAACAAGGGCTTGGAGATCTGAGTTTCAGCGCGCGAGTGGGCGATCGCCCCGGCGGCCTCGACCATCACAGCATCATTGCCCACATTGTTCAGGATGTACCAGAGCAACCGGTCTTCAACCTTCAGCCACAGGAACGCGGCCGGCGGCAGCACGCCGCGGTCCTTGCGTGCCACTGCCATGAGCGTTGGGAAGGCGCTTTCCACCCATGCATGGTGCTGCGCGCATTTTGCCAGCATCTTGCCCTGACGGCCCAAGGCAATCTTGTCGACCTTCGCCATCATTCCAGCCTCATACTGGATCGCGAAGTCCATGCCGCCGCGCCTGACGCCGGTGCCGTCTGCAAGCAATGCAAGCTCATTGAGGAGCTTGTTGCCGCCGTCGATATCATAGTCATAGAAAAGGGCCATGACAGCATATACGGCCCGCAGCGAAGGGCGCAGCTGCTCAGGTCCTTTCCAGGGGGAGCGGAGCTGTACGGACAGCACTTCGGAGATCTCTTCAAGATCCAGCTGCTCCCAGCTTCCCTTGAACTCGAAGTCCGTAACCTTGGCGTTGCGCTCCGGATCGGACAGCTCCTTGAAGCGGTCGGGATCAAAGGCCAGCCCATTGCTGATCAGCCATTCCTCAGGCCGCAGCGCCCGGTTCCAAGTGCCGGGCTGCATCATAATGACCCGCTTGGGCAGCAGATTGCCCGGCATTGCCGTATCGGCATTGGCACGCCCTGAGACGGCCTCCGCGATTCGGCGGGCATCGATTTCCTTGCCCTTGAGAGGGTTTACATGCCGCGCAATGCGGGAGGTTACCCAATCCTCGGACTGGACCCGGATCATGGATTCCAGGGTGTGCAGAGTGCGATACTTCTGGTCGACGCGGAAGTCTTTGCCGCGAACGGCAATCCACGACAGGACGGCACCGTAAATGACCGTTGCACTGCGCCCGCCCGCCGCGAGGATGGCGGTGCGCTGAGGGGGCTCCATGACGGCATAACCGCCCCGCTCCAGAAATGTCATCGCCTGCATGGCGGGGCCAAAGAGCCAATTCCCAAGGAAGGGGATGTCAGCGAGGAAGGGAACGTATTTGCCTGCCAGGGCAAATGGGAGGATATGGACCCAGGTTACAGCACCAATGACCGCATTGAGCCGATACTCCTGGGTTGCAAGCACTCCCCAAAGAATGATCACGCATATGAGCAGGCAGATGCCCAGCTTGATGAATTCCTGGTCCTCGCCGCCCGGCTGCTGTTGCTGCTGGGACATGCATCAGCCCTCCTGATGGGCGAGGTCGGGGACGATGGAACGCTCACGCGCATGTTCCGCAACCCGCGCAACAAGGCTCATGTCGACATCGATCCGCCCAAAGTGCCGTTCCAGCCGGCGCACATGGCGCTCCAGCTCATCGATCACCACTATCGGTTCACCCTCGCCGGGCACCGTCGGCGCGACAGTGATCGCATAGTGCAGCCCTACGCCGAGCAGGGATTCCGGGATCTTGGCGAATGACACAGGAATACTGCCCGCTTCATCCTGAAGTCCGGCCATGGACTGGATGTTCATCGAAAACAGTCCCAGCTTCAGAAGGTCCCGAACCAGAACCTGGCTTTGGAAAGCAACGGCGGCCGGGAGCGTGCGCCCGTTCCGCGAGAACTGGTGAGGCATGCTGGAGCCGACATCCAGGATCACATGCGCACGCAGATCGGTGTCCTGGTGAAGATGCACGCTCGCGGCTTCTTGGTTTACGTCCATTTCAATCTCCGGGCTGAAGGGCTGCGAAGGGCCCCGTGCCGTTATTTCGCTGGCTCAGCATAGTTTCCAATATGCGAAAATCCAAAGTTGAAACATTGGGCTAAACTATTTCCTGAAGTGAGAAATCCGTGTTCTTGAGGTGTTTTCCACATTTATCGGACGGAGCTCCTCTGCCGGAAATTGAACGGCTCAAGGATCTGTGAAAAAACATTCTTGCGAATAATTTTTGGCGGCAACATGAATTCCGAAAATCAGAACACCAATGGCGCTCTTCCGGAAACCGTGGTCACCGCGCTGATCAGTGCTTCCGATGAGCTGACACAGCGTGAGACCTGGGCTGCACCGCGCCGCGGCGGTGCGGCGGCAGCTGTGCCGCGTATGATTTCCGTCATCATGTCCGCCCAAAGGATGATCCGCCGCGGCAGCTCCGCCCGAACCTTCGTGAGGCAAAACAGCCTGCGCGTCATGGCGTATCTTCCAGCGGATATGCGCCTGAGTGCGCTCATCGAAATGGCCAGCCGCAATCCGGAAGCGCTCGACGACATTTTCTCCGGTCAGATTTCGCCTGAATTCGAAGTCTACCGCTACAACGTGATTTCGTCCCTGGGCGTTTTTGCCCGCCATGGTCTTGTCGAGGAGGTCTTCACCCGCGACCGGATCGAGGCAGTCGGGGCTTCGGTGCGCAATGTGCGCCGGCGGACATCCGCGGACCAGAAGGACGGGTGAGTCAATGAAGCGTGAGTTCAAGTTTTCCGGCATCGTTTTTGCAGCCCTGCTGAGCGGGACGTCCCTTTCGGCAGCTGAGCCTCAAATCATTCTTCCGGATGAGGACGCTCTGACCAGCGATGAAAGCATGCACGCCCCTGTGGCGGAGGCCGTTCCAGCCGTTGTGCTTCCTGAGGAGGATTTGCCGCAGGAAGCCTCAGGCTCTGCTCAAAAGCCCAATGCGGCTGTGCTGGACCTCTTGCGCGCCGAGATCACGAACCGCTACCTGAACGACTCCGCGCCCGGTATCGACCAGCAGCGCATCGCAGCCCTGCTCAGCGGCGAGTACATCGCCGATTACGAGTACGGCGAGCGCGAACCGGTTCAATTTCACAATGGCGTCTTCCTGCCGCAGCAGAAGGACGAAGCCGAAAGCGCTGTTCCAGACCGCAAGCCGGTTGCCGCTGAAGGCCAGCCCGGCGGCTTCAGGCTGACCCCGGAAGCGATCCGCGCCATGTCGGCAATGTCCCCGGATCAAATCGAGGCCATTGCGCTGATGATGCAGCTGGCAAACGATCCCTCTTCTGCCACCATGCCGTCTCAATCGGTCCTGCAGGGCATCCCAAGCCTCAGCGATGACGGTATCGGATCCGCTTCTCCGGAAGATCTTCTCTCAATGGCCAGGCAGGCGGGCGCGGCTGCGCCGCGCGTGGTGGATGTCGGCAATGGCAAGGATATCTCCCTGCAGGGCTGGGAAGTGATCGCGAACCCCGATGGCACCATCTCCCTGAGCAACGCCAAAATTCCGGGATCCAGGTTCAATGTCGAGCCCGGCATGGTTGTCGGCCGCTATGGCCGCGTAGTGGATATTTCCGCTGAACCCGGCGACCTGCATGTCACGTTCGAAACCGGTGACCGGGTCGAGGGGAAGTCTGTATCGCTGAAGCATGGCATCCCAGCCATCGAAGCTGCAGGCGATGATCCGGCCCCCGGCGGCGGTGAGATCCTTGTATCCGCCGCTGTGCCGGTGCCTCCAGCGCCGCACCGCTCTTCTGCCAAAGCCGGCATCGAAGAAGAGGCCCCCGAGAATGCGAAAAACAATGATAGCCGGTCCTCTCCGACCGTCTCTCTCCGCCCGAAGCCCAAGCCAAGTCGCCTCTGACGGCGACCATTAAGAGGATGATCGAAATGAAAACGTCGTCAGACAAAAATGCACTCATGCGCCTGGCGTTTGCCGCAGGGCTCGCGCTGTTCGCCTGCACCCATGCTGCACCGCTTGCAGCGGGCGGCGGCGCCCCTGGCGATGCGCCTGCGGCATCGGCGCAGAACAAATGGGTTGTCATGGCCGGCACGTCTTTGAAGGACACGCTGGACGGCTGGACCCGGGTGTCGGGCTGGACGCTCATCTGGGACAGTCCGGATGATTACCGGCTGCGCGCCTCGGCGACCTTTGCTGGCGGTTTTGAGGAAAGCGCGTCGAGCCTGATCGACTCCATTTACCTGGGCAACCCCGAGCTTTCCGCAACATTCCACCGCGGCAACCGCGTGCTGCACATCCAGCACCAGCCGCTGAGCAGCAACTGAGCGCCACCCCGGAAGGATTGAAAAATGAAAAAACTGTTGTCTTTTGGCGCTGTGTCGCTGATCGCGCTCACCGCTTGCTCGACGGGCGAGGATGAGAAAATCAGCCGTTATGAGACGGGCGTGAAAATGGGTCTCGAGCGCCTTGGCGGACGCACCGCCAAACGTGCAGGCGGTTCGCAGTTCTCAGATGGCATCTTTGTCGGCGCCTCCCCCGAGCGCCACAACGCTTCGGCCTTGCTGCCGTCCCACCTGGAAGCGCCGGGTGCGATCAAGCTGCAGAGCCGCGACCCCATGGGTCTGAACGAGATCATTCAGCGCATGGCGGACATCACCGGCATCCCGCATATTCTTGCCCTGGGTCCGACCGGCAAATTGTCCTCTGCGAATGACAACAGCGTCATTTCCGCGGACGAAGCCACGTCGAGCACCGACAGCACCGGCCGCCCTGCGCCGCGCAATGCGGTTGCCGGCGGCCGGTCATCACGCGCATCTGAAGAGCCCGGCATCACCATGCGGCCTGACCTGCGCGGCTCTCTCTCCGACGTTCTGAACCGGATTGCTTCGACCTTCGAGGTTGAGTGGTCCTATTCGGACGGGAGGGTGATCTTCCGCGATTACGTGACGCGGAAGTACCAGATCACAGCGCTGCCTTCGACCTCAGGCCAGACCTCCTCGATCGGCTCCAACAACATCACGTCGACCTCCTCGATCAACTCTGATGTCTGGTCGGAAGTGCAGGCCGCAATGAGCGGGCTGGTGGGAGAAGGCGCACAGGTCTCGATCGGTTCAACCACCGGCCTGGTGACCGTCACTGCCAAAGTGGCCGACCAGAACCGGGTGCAGGAGTATATCGAGCAGCTGAATGGCACCATCAGCCAGCAGATCAGCTTCGACGTGCAGGTCATGACCGTTTCCCTCAACGATGAGAACAAGTTCGGCCTGGATCTGGGCGCGGCCATTTCCAACACGACCGACGGCGCGGTGAAATTCGGCTCCAGCGTGTTCTCGGGCGGCGCCCTTGGCGATTACAACATCGGCATCCTGTCCGGTGATGTCTCCGTTGGCGCGGTTGTAAATGCGCTGTCCACGCAGGGGCGCGTATCCGTCAAAAACCGCGCCGGTGCCACGACGTCGAACAACCGCGCAGCGCCGATCGAGGTGGTCACCGAGACCCCGTACCTCAAGGAGATCACGATCGAAGAGGATGAAGACGGCGATGACCGCATCATCCGCACCCCGGATATCGTGACCACCGGCTTCCAGATGCAGCTGTTCCCGCGCATCATGAACAACCGCGATATCATGGTGCAGTACACGGTCCGCCTGTCGGAGCTCAACGACATGCGCACCTTCGGCGAAGGCAATGATGCGATCCAGCAGCCGGTCGTCTCCAAGACGTCCTTTGAACAGCAGACCGTGGTTGAGAATGGCCAGACGCTGATCCTGGCGGGCTTTGAGCGCGAGCGCATCACCACCGAGAAGAAGAAAAACGCCAACGGCCTGTCTGCCTGGGGCGGTCACTCGGAGAAGACGAACGAACGCGTTGCAACGGTCATGATGATCACGCCGCGCATTATCGACCGGTCCAAAGCCGCACACTAAGGGGGCGGCCGGGTTCGCCCGGCCCCGCTCAGCCGGACCGGCTGCGATACGAGGATGCAACGATGAATTTCGACAATGAAGAAACCCAGAACATTGACCAGAAGGCTGACGGCGCGGCGCCGTCCGGGCTTTCTGCGCTCTTGCGGAAGTTCAATTGGCGGCGCTCCGCAGCTTCCGAAACGGAAGAGAGCCCTGAAAGTGCTCCCGGCGAAAGTCTCTATGAAGATCCGCCCGCAGAAGACGTCTCCAAAGACGCCGCTTCGGGCAAGCTCGCATGGCTCCAGCGCCTCAAGCCGCAGGCTGGCCGCAGCAGTGAGCAGGTATCGGATGACATCTTCCTTGAAGATGCGGGCGTTCTTTCCTTCGGAACCAAGAAAGCCGCGATCGGACTGACCTGGACCTCGATCGAAGAGGATACGGCCGTCAAGGATAAGATCGAGGAGATGAACGATCTGACCCGGGACGACCCGACCCAGGCCACCGTCGATTTCAAACTCTACACCGACACCCTGGACAACGGTTTCATCGGTTTGGGCAGCCCTGATCAGGGCCAGGTGCCTGGCATGCGTGCGCTTGTCACGATGCTGCCCCCCGAAGTGACCGGCCCCCGGTGGATCGGTGTGTTCCAGCTCAGTGAGGCCAGCGACACCTGGTGGGTCGGATCGATCCGGGACGGCAAGGTTTTCGACGATCAGATCCTGCGCTCCCGGGAAGCAGCGGAGCAGATCTTCCTTGCTGACCTGGAGGCCCCGGACTGGACCGCCGTCTATGCGCCTTTGGAGTGGGGAATTCCGCAGACACGCCGTGAGAAGCTGCACGAGCTCGTCGATCTGCGTTCCGGCAGCAAGCTGAAATCCTGCACCCCGATCAAAGACAATCTGCCGCGGATCCTGCTGGGCAGCGTTCTCTTGGCCGCCGCCGCCGGCGGGTACTTCTTCATCGAACATCAAAGGGCTGAACAGGAACGAGAGCTGAGGGAACTGCGCCGCCGGGCTGAGCAGGGAATGACCTTCTCCCCTCATGATGTGCCCTGGCACAAATCGGTTGAGATTGGCGGGTTTATCGAAGTCTGCATGAAGGAGATGGCCAAGTCCGCCATTCTCATCCCCGGCTGGGAGGCCCAGCCCATCTCCTGCTCGTTTGACAAAGGCAAGGGGACGATCAGCACCGGCTGGAGCCGCTCAGGCGGAAGCTTCAGCTGGCTTCGCGCGGCCATCCCCGCGGACGAACCAGCACCGCGCCTGTCCGCCAACGGTGAAACCGCGTCCTGGGGACGGACCTTTGAATTCAGCGTGAATGAGATCTCCTTCCAGGAAAAACCCTGGTCGGGCGTCCTGATCGAGGAGCGGCTGCGTGAGCGCTTCCAGGTCCTGGGTGCTCCGCTGGCCATTCGGCCGAATGACAAAAACCAGAAAGCGGCACGCACGCATCCGGTTTTCAACTCGCACGACATCCGTATTTCGGCCCCATACAGGCTGACGAATTTTGGGGATATCCTGGAGGATGTACCGGCGCTCGTCCCGCAGGCTCTGCTATACAATATGCAGACCGGGATCTGGGATTTGGCGATCAAAGCCTACCATCCGCCTATGCTGCCTCCTCCTCCGCGTTAAGCGGACCGGGGAATAAAACCATCACGAATTGACCGAGGCCGTCATGAAGAATGCGAAAATGAAATACCTCAATCCGATTGGCATCTCTGCGCTGGCCTTGCTGGCGTTCCAGCTGCCCGTAAACGCGCAGGAGCCGTCCTCAGAAAATCCGCCCTCCGGACCGGAGATCGTGATCGATGGCAGTGTTCGGGACGCTGCCGCGGCCGAAACGGAAGGCGCGCCGGCACACGTCGAACGCGATTTTCAGGCCACCGTGGATGAGGTGGCCAAGGCCGACACCCTGCGGCTGGACCGTTACGGCATTGTCAGCAAGCAGGCCGACATCATGGAGCAAAGGCTGATCCTGGAAGGGCAGATCAGCCACGCCAAATCTGTCGAACAGCTGGTGGAGCTGCTGGGCGTTGACGCCTTCCGCCTGATGTATCCGGAGCTGGCAAAGCAGCTGGAAGGCAGCCCGATCCTGCTTGATGCCGATCTCAAGAGGGCCCAGATCCAGCGTGAAATCCAGGAAGCCCTGGAGGGGCCATCGGATAGCGTCGTCGAGGCCCCGAAGGCCCGTGATGACGGCTCGAGCTTCTTCGATCCCACCTATGTCGCGCCGCCGTCAGCAAACGCCAGGCAGACGGCTGCCGCCTCGGATGCGCCCTCCCAGTCCGAAATTGTCGAGCTGATCCGCAAAGAGCTGTCCTCCATGCAAGGCGCCTCTACCCTGGATACCGGCGGCGCCCAGACGGCGGCCCCTCTGGCCCCGATCGACATCCCGGTGTCGCTTCGGGAGGTTTACGGGCTGGCCGGAAACTTCTCGGCGGTGATCGTGCATGGCGAGGAGCGGATCCGTGTCCGGGAGGGCGATCTGCTGCCCAACGATACGATCGTCCAGCAGATCGATGAGACTTCGATCACCATTCTGCGCCACGGCAAGCCGATCAAGATCCAGATCCGCGGGTAAGCCCGGCTATCAGCCCCGTGGCGGAAGCCATGGGGCGATTTGCGAAAATTGATTGTTGTTTTTCGATTGGGTGAGCCATGAGCACCGACATACTCAAGCAAAGCATTTCGAGTGCTGAACTGCTGACGCGGCCAAACGGGCCTGTACAGATTGCGGACTCCCAGCGCAGGCAGGTTGCGCTGTTCTCAAACGGGGTTGCCATCATCACGACCGGCGACCGCTGGTCCGCTGACGTAAAGATGGCCCTCTCCACGGCGACACGCCGCGGGTATGAGATCAAAGAGTTCCATGAGGTCGAGCCCACCGTCCTCATGGACCTCTATGCTGATGAGACCGGGGGCGCCACTGAGGCGATCGCACTGGAGCTGGACCGGCAGGTCGACCTTTCGGAGATCCTGGCAAAAGCTGCGGCGGAGCGCGCGTCCGACGTCCATATCCGCGTTCTCAAGCGGTATGCAGAGATCAGGATCCGTGTGTTCGGCCGGGCCAAGGATCTTGGCTTCCGGGAGCCCGATGAGGGGATGGCGCTGATCAAAGCCGCCTTTGCCGTTGCCTCTGACCAAAGCGGAGCGACCTCTGACCTGAGCTTCCAGCAGGGCGCGCTGACCTCGAAATCGAACCTTCTGCCCAACAAGGTGGAGATGGTCCGCCTGCAGTATTCGCCAACATCAGATGGCCGCGGCGCCCTTGTCATGCGCCTCAAATATGAAGCGCCGGCGAATGAGATCGAAATCGACCATCTGGGCTATAATGCCCAGCAGATTTCCGACATTGCCACGATGCGGCGCCGGACAAACGGGATGTATATCCTGGCCGGGAAAGTGTCCTCGGGTAAATCGACAACACTGCAGCGCGTCCTGAACAAGATGTTCATCGACAAGCTGCGCGAAATCACGATGTACACCATCGAAGAACCGGTCGAACTGGATCTGCCCGGCGCCATTCAGGTGCCGGTACGCTCAGGGCAGAACGGGGTCGATGGCTTCACTGAGGCGATGAAAGCCTCTTTGCGCTCCGACCCGAACGTCATTGTCATGGGTGAGACGCGTTCATCTGAAACGAGCAACCTGGCCATTCAGGCGGTGATGACCGGCCACGCCCTTTGGACAACGGTCCATGCAGGCTCCGCGCTTGGCATTCTTGACCGCATGATCGACCTTGGTGTGCCCGCGTGGAAGCTGCAGGATCCGCAAGTTATCCGCGGCCTGGTCTATCAGCGTCTGGCCGGTGTCATGTGCGAGCACTGCCGCATCACTTTCAGGGAAGCGGTTGCCAAAGGTCAGCTGGACAAAGAGCTTGCGAAAAAGCTTATCAATGTTTTCAAAAAGGGAGCCGATGATCTCTATGTCCGCGGCCCCGGCTGCGACCACTGCAAACTTGGCCTCTCCGGCCGGACAGTGGTTGCGGAGACGGTTCTCACCGACCCGAAGCTGCTTGAGCTCTTCGCCCGCGGCGAACGCATCCAGATGCGGGAATACTGGATGAGGCCTGTCGACGAGGGTGGACTGGGCGGCCTGCCGGTATTGCACCACGCCCTCTCTAAAGTCGGTGCGGGTCTCTGCGACATCAACGAGGTCGAAGAGGAGGTGGATCTGTTTTCGGCCTACGAGCGCGACTTCATGTTCCTGCAGGAACGCCTGCGCTCCGATGTCGCCGTTCTGGAACAGGAACAGGAAATGAAAAAGAGGCTGGAAAAGTGACCGAGCTGCATTTGGCGTTCCTGCCAAGCCAGGAGGCCGCGATAAAAGAGCTGATCCAGCGCTCATCCGGTATCGCGCTTGTCTCTGGTGCGGATGCGGACGCGCGAACGCTTGCGTTGGAGTATGTGGCACGCAGCATGCGCTCCCATGACCGCATGCGGGTCTCCGTCGTTGCACTGCCGGGGGCGTTCCGGGCTCCGCCCGAGAGCATCGTGCCCATGCAGCCGGGCGGTGACCGAATGGTCTCAGCTGTCCGCTACGCGATGTATTCGGATCCCGATGCATTGATCGTGGACCCGATCGATGCGGAAGGGGCGCCGCTCCTTGCCCGCACCGGCGCTGAAGCCGCACGCTGGGGCATCGGCGTGTGGGCAAGCATTGAGGGAAGTGCTGCTGATAAGGCGCTTGCGCGCCTGGCTGGTTTTTTCTCTGAAGGGTTTGATCCCTGGAGTGCAGGCCTGCTCTCCGGTCTCTTCCATGTCGCGAAACTGCCCCGGCTTTGCGCTGTTTGCTCACAGCCGGGCGCGGGAAAGGTTTCAGGGGAGTATTCAAATCTTTTCGAAGGGCACGGCAGCTGGCGCGAAAGGGGTGCTGGCTGCGACGCATGCTCAGATGGCATCAATGGTGCCGAAGTTATTGGCGAGATTGTCGTTCTGCCTGGATCCGGCAAGCACGCCGCCCCGGCGCCGTCCTATCCATCACCGGGCTTGAGCGCTCTTGCCCATGCCCTCGCAAGAGCCGCGGAAGGGGTTTGCGAGGCTAACGCAGTGCTGGACGCCTTCGGCCCTCTTCCAGCCGATCCTTTGCAGCGCTCTGCGCTGATGGAAACACTCCGCAATAACGCCATCTCCCCTGCCGGAAAGCATACGCCATGAAGCCTCACAAGCCCTCAAAGATCGAGAAGAAGCTGGCGAAACTTCTCTTCAGCTACAGCCAGCGCACGGGTTTTTATGACCAATTGATCGCACTGATCGAAACGGGCATGAACCAGACCGACGCGATCCAGATGGCGTGGGAGACAGCCAGCGAGGAAGGCAAAAAGCCAAAAGAGACCCTGGCGATCATCCTGCATGACATCATCCAGAGCAAAAAGAACGGCTCCTCTCTCGGCCAGGCGATGAAGCCCTGGGCTCCGCAGGAAGACATCATGGTGCTGGAGGCGATTGAGAACTCGAACGATTTCGCAGCCAACCTGCGCGATTACCTCGAGATGCTGGAGAAAAAGCGAAAAATCAAATCCACCATTCTTGTTGGATCTGCATATCCGCTCGTTCTGATTGCTGTGCTCTTTGGCATCATGACGTATTTCGGCAGTGAAGTGGTTCCCACGATCGCTGAGATGCACCCCATCGAGAAGTGGTACGGACCTTCCGCCTTCCTGCGGTTCATCAACACCTTCGCGATGAACTACATCACCCCAACGGTCTTGTTCCTGGTGACGACCCTGTCGCTGATCGTTTTCTCCTTTCCGCGCTGGGTCGGGGGCGGCCGCATCATCGCGGACAAGTTTCCGCTCTATTCGACATACCGGATGTACACCGGCATTTCATTCCTGATGTCGATGTCAATGCTGATCCAAGGCGGCATGCCCGCCTCGCAGGCGCTGGACCGGCTGCGGCCTTCGGCGTCGCCCTACGTGGCCTACCGGATTCTCAGGATCCGGAACCAGCTGCTCAACGGCAACAACTTCGGCGCCGCCCTTCACCGGGCCGGAACCGGATGGCCGGACCGTAAAATGAACTTGAACATCAAGATCTACGCTGAAACTCAGGATCTCTCCGCCCAGCTCTCCAAGCTGTCAAAGGGCTGGATCGATCAATCCCAGAAGAACATCACCTCATCCATGGGGATGGTCCGGAACCTGGCCATGCTGGCTGTCGCCGGCACCCTGCTGGGCATCGTCGCGGGCGTTTTTGCGCTGCAAGGGCAGATCACGACATCTTTGCGCTGATTTTCCCGCCAGTCACAGTTCTGTCTCAGGTTAGGGCCCCGGAAACGGGGCCCTTTTCACATTATGCGCAGCCCTTTTCTGCGGATTACTCAGCGCTGGAAATACATTGCCCGAAGCGAGAAGAAAGTGCCCAGATTCCTGGAGGGGGAGTTCTCCGCATTTTCAGGCGTCCCGCGAGGCTGAAGGACGAGTTTATCCACATTTTGGACCATTCACTAGCGGAATGCGGTTTGCGAAAATACATCAATTGGGAGGATAATATTCTTGCGGCTGCGCTTCCTGCGCTGCTTGTCCGAACCACCAGGCGCCCTCGCGTGCCACCACGCTCCTAAGGATTGAAACGGGAACACGACCATGAAGAAACTGAACACCCTGCGCAAACGCGGCTATGACCTTTTCCAGATCTCACTCGGCGTGATCGTCGTCCTGGGCGGCCTGGCCGGCGTGATGTACATGTACTTCCAGGTGACCAACTCCACCACCGTCGCCGACAACACCCGCACCGCCATCGCGATCTCCAGCGAAATCCACTCCCAGTACCGCCTGGATCCCGATTTCTCCGCTGTGACCGCCGACGCCGACAACAGCGGCTCGATGGTTGGCTCGCAGTTCCAGATCGCATCCGGCATGCCGGACCGCATGTTCGACGATGTCACCGCGACCGGCAATGGCCAGACCTTCACCATCACCATGTCCAACCTGAACCGCTCCGTCTGTGAGCGCATGAAGCTGGAAGACTTCGGTCCGCGCAGCGTTGCCGGCGTCGATGGTGCGGGCACCGCGTCCGATTGCACCACCGGCGTGCTGGACATCACCTTCACCCGCTAAGCGGACGCTATGCGAAAAAGAAACCCCGCTTCGGCGGGGTTTTTGTTTTTGCGGGGGGCCTTGTCCACAAAATTACTGCCCCGCCCGACTGGGAGCGGGACATAGCTATCGGTTCTTTCCCGCCTCGCAATTACAATTTTCGCAGATGTCCATCCGGAGAATCCGGAATTATCGGCGCGAAACGTCCGGAAGATGAGGTCCAATACCATGATACCAACCAAGGGGAGTCCCGCCCTCATGCCGGGATGGAAACATGTGCTAGGCATGCTGGGGCTTTCGAGCCTTATCATGCTGGTGCTGGCACAGGGCGCCGCGGCGGCTGATACGCCCAGCGTTCTGGAGACGGCCGCGCTGTTTGGCACCCAGCACGGCGATGCCTATACCTCGATCTTTCTGAACCAGCTCTTCGGCCCGCTGTTCCCCGCGGCAAACGGCTCGACGACCAAGACGGTGTTCTCCGAGATCATCGGATACTTCAACATCATCATGCTGGTTGTCGGCGGCATTCTGTTCTTCTGGAATGTCACGATCGGGATCATGCAGTCAGCCCACGAGGGTTCGGTACTTGGCCAGAGGTGGTCCTCGCTCTGGGCGCCCCTTCGCGTAATCTTTGCCGTCGGCCTCATGGTCCCGACCTTGAACGGCTATAACCTGGCTCAGAACGGTGTCGCCTATATCGTCCGCGGATCCACCAATATTGCTTCCGCCATCTGGGGCGCTTCGGCAGAACTGGTGATCAGCGGGGAAGCCCCGATCACCGCGGATCCGCCGCAGATCGATCCGAAGATCGTAGCAACCCTGTTCAACAACGCGGCCTGCCAGGCGATCGTCAATCAGCAGTTTGCCACCGCAACGGGCGGCGCCGCCGGTGTGGGCATTACCACCCGCGTCATCCCAAGCCCGGACGGCACCCGCACGACCAGAATGTCTGCGGTGCAGGCGGCTGATGGCTCGCTTTCCCACATGGGTCTTTGCGGCTCATCGTCGACGCCCGAACTGCCCCGCTACATCACCAGCATTTCGGACGGCGCCTCAATCAACGGCATTCCGGAAAGTGCGCGTGCTGGCATTCAGTCGCGGTTCATTGCCGCTCACCAGGGCTCCATGCAAATGTTGGAGACTGATCTGGCGAACATTGCCAACAACATCCTTCCCGCGGCAATGGACAATGGCGCGCCCATCCCGGACATCTCCAGCGGGATCATTTCGGCCTGGCAGCGTGCCAATGCCAATCTGGAAAACGAGATCGATGCTCTGACCACATTGGCCGTCGGCACCGACCGCCAGGGCCAGGCGTCCCGGGATGCGCTCCTCAACCGGATCAAAGGTACCTGCTCGGAGAACGCTCCGGCAGACATCTCCAATCCATCCGTCGATAACGACAGTGTCAAATGCTACGGCGAAGGCTGGATCGGCGCCGGCTCCTGGTACATGATGCTGGCCCAGCTCAACAATGAGCTGGCATCGCTCACCTATGCAAAAGCCACGGCAAGCGAGGGCAATTACATCCGTATCGTCGGTGACGGCGCGCGGGATCTGTACATCGCTTCCGGCGGCGAGACCGGGTGGTTCATCGATGAGACCGACCGCGCATATGCGGCGGGTTTTGCCACCGAGGAAGAAGCCTCCCTGTGGATGGCGCGGATGATGGAATCCTACTCCAACTCCACCGCGGGCCTTGCTGCCCTGGGCTTCCCGATGTCGACAGATCATCTGGGCGAATTGAACAAGAATGTCGATGGCGGAAACTTCCTTTCCAAGATCCCCGGCTACTCGTATTGGCGCACCTGGGTGATGGAAACCATTCTTGAAATGACTTCGCCTGGCCAATGGGCTGCGGATCCGATGATCGGCCTGACGAAGCTTGGCAATGCGCTGATCAACCTGTCTGCGGTTCTGATCGGTGTGGCTTTCATCGGCGGTCTGTTCACCGGCGGTTCGGTGGCAACGGTGATGACACCCTTCATCGGGATCCTGCTGGCCGCGGGTGCGACCCTGTCGTTCATTCTCCCCATCATGCCCTTCTTCTTCTGGGTTCTGGCGGTGAGCGGTTACTTCCTCCTGATCATCGAGGCTGTGATTGCCGTCAACCTCTGGGCCCTGGGCCACATGAGAATGGACGGGGAAGGTGTTTCCGGCGAAGCCGGACGGATGGGATGGCTGATGCTTCTCTCCCTCCTGATGACCCCGGTCCTGATGGTCTTTGGCTTCCTGATCGGCATGTCGATCTTCCGGATCACCTCGGCTCTGATCGATCTCGGCATCAACCAGGCCATCTCCGGGATCATGGGCAGCGGGCCGTTCGTCGAGTTCGGCGCAATCCTCTGCTTCGGCGTCCTGATCACGGTCCTCTACATGACCCTGCTGGAACGCAGCTTCTCGCTGGTTTCCGAATTCCCCGGACGCGTGCTGCGCTGGATGGGTGCGGATGCAAATATCACCAGCGGTGAGGAGAAGCAGGTCCGGATGGCTGCGGCAGGCGCGGCTGGTGCCATGTATAAGGCAGGTGCAACCCCTGCAAACGCAGCGCACCGCCTTGGCGCCAAATACGGCTTCTCTGCCAAGGGGACCGGCGAGCGGGATGCATCTGGCGGCTATGCCAAACCGGGCTTCGTGCGCGGGTTCTACGACAGCTTCAAGACGTCCATCAGGGGCCCAGGCCGTCCTGGGGACTCTGGCTAAGACGATAAAGAGGGGCGCCTGCGGGCGCCCTTCTTCTTTGTGTACCAGGAATAATGGAGGTCCAGCAGGCCAACTCACAAGTTCCGCCCTCCCCTCAAATTTGGGGGGATGCGAAAAATTATCAGAGCCTCGTTGACATAAAGTTTTTCGCAACCTACATTTAGTGCATCAGCAACGGAGAACCACAATGACCTTCATCTACAGCCTCCTGTATATCGCCTTCATATCGGCCACGGCTGTCGGCTTCATATCGTCGACGGCAGATGGGGGCGACTTCCTCAACATCGGCCTGACCCCGCTCACCTGGGGCTTTGCGACCGCTGTCACTGCCGCTCTTGCGGTGGTTGCCCACGTCAAGATGTTCGCAAGCCTCAGCGATCGCAGCTCCGGTCTGATGATCTTCCTGACCGGCGCCCTGTATGCGGCTCACGGCCTGACGCTCCTGGCGTCTCTCGTGCCGGCCGCGCTGGTGGCGATGGCGGTTCTCGCGGGTGGCGGTCATGTCGGCCATATCGCGGCTCTGGTCGCGGTTGTGATCCTGGCCATACCCTACACTCCGATGTGCTGGTCGCTCATACGTGAAATGAACGCTCATACCTGAGCTGAGCGCCTGACCATCATGGTTCTCTGAGCAAGGCCCGCCGTTCCGGCGGGCCTTTTTCGTGTCTGACGCATTGCATTCATGTGGATATCAACAGGTAACTTTTTCGCATTTCCATTTCGCAGGATAGGTTAGCAGGAGACAAAACTGACAACCTGGAGCCTTACGGTGCCCCTTCATATTGCAAATATCAATCCATCAGCCTCACAGGCGGTGCGCTGATGCGGATTACCACCTTCGACCCCGGCCGTGAGGCAAGCTGGGCGCGGTTTGATACCGCTACGCCCTGGACCGTTGAAATCGGCACGGTTACGACGCTGGGATCCGGCCGCCTCCTTCGCCCCTGCCCCATGCATATTGCCGAGGTGATCGCGGACAGCGACCAGGTGATCGTGGAGGAGGTTGGCGCCAGAACCAACCAAGGGGTGAGTTCGATGTTCACCTTCGGACTGTGCGTGGGCTCGATCCTCGGAACCGTGTCTGCCCATCACAAGCCGCTCATCATGGTCACCCCTCCGGAATGGAAATCTGCATCCCGCCTCGGCGGTCTTTCTGATGACAAGGTGAAGGAGGCCTCCCGGGCCTACGCGCGCGAGCTCTGGCCAGAGCACGAAAAAATTCTGCGGGTCAAGAAGAACCACGGTATGGCAGAGGCCGCGCTCATGGCGCGCTGGTTCTTCCTCAAGGGGCCCGGCCGTGACATCGCTATGGACGACGGTCCGATGCGCGCGCCCTGTCCGCCTGCAGCGGCCTGACCGGTATGCGGCCCCTGAGGCCGCATGACCCGTTCCTACCTTTCAGGTTGCATCTTAGAATAATCCGGGTTATGAGGTCATTGTGCTGCACATGGCCGTTCCGGTCCGGGATTTTCCCAAGAAGAACATGTGCATCCTAACGTTCATGATATCCTTCTATCCAAGGGTCTTCGTGGCGGTAATGGACCGAACCCCAGATACGATACGACCCTCAATGGTAGAATCATGAATGCACTGAATGCCGGTTTCCCGGCCTCCTCCGACGTTGCCAAAGCCCAGGCGAAGCGCCTGCGCACCGCACTTGCACCGTCCTACATCGTATCCCACAGCCAGAGCCTGGAGATTATCGCCAAGATCCATGGCGAGCAGAGCTGGGGCCGCATGAGCCACTTACTCTCCTCGATGGCCCAGAATGCTCAGCCGGCCCCTGCGCCCGCACCGTCCCCTGCGCCTGTACCGGCTGCCCCGCAGGCCGTATCCGGCGACCATGTCGAACAGCGGGCACTTCAGGAAATCTGGAAGGGTCTGAACAATCTCAAGCCTCGCCCCGTAACCGCGAAGGCGAAGGCCAGGGCGAAGATCCTGTCCGAACGGCGCCTGATCAGCACCCAGGAATTCGAGACCTGGCTGGACAAGCTGAGCATGGATCTTGGCAGCATGGTGTTCGGGATGGGCGTAGACAATCTCCTCGCAATGGCCAAGGTGACTTCCGTCAGCCATTTCCACAAGCCGGGGCCGGATGAGACCCAGGTCGCAAGCTTCTCGCGCGCCGTCAGCCTGCCCGGTTTCGCCGCGGTGCTGATCTACCTCGAAAAGCTGGGGTTCGACACGCATCCCGAACTCTTCGTTAAGCCGGTCCTGCAGCAGATCAAGAACGCCGAGGTCATTGATGAGCATGAACTTGCATGCCTTTGGTACAGCAAGGAAAAGGGCTCAGGCGGGTTCCACCAGAAGATGGTCGATGCAAGCCTCAAGCTCGAGAATACGGTATCCAGGACCTTGAAGCTGCCCAACGGGCTGACCGTTTCAGCAAAGCTCGGCGGTGAACTCGAGCACCTGGTCCAGGAGCTTACCCTCCTGCGCTAACCCCGCAAGCTGCATACGAAAAAGGCCCGCCATCGGCGGGCCTGCTTCATTGTGCGGGACCGAACCCCAATCAGAACCCAAAGGCGCCCTGCGGCTCCTGCGTGACGCTCTTTTGAGCGACCACATCGATCGCGGTGCGCACCTCGGCGGTGCGGAACACCTCCTTGGTCACCGGGCGCCGCGCCGAGTAGCGCTCCATTCCGGAAATCCGGAAGGCCGGCAGGGACGCGTCGCGCTGGTAGATCTTTTCCCTCAGGAAGTCAGCCTCTTCCGCCAGGACCTCCGGATCATCCGGGAGGATCTTGTACCAGGACTTCTCGTATCCCGCGGCATCCTGGCCATCAGGCGACCAGCGGTATCCGTTTTCCTTGAGGTGATCCTTCACAGCAAACGTGCTGTTTTCCGCAATCAGCAGGATGGAAGACGCATTGCTGTTCGCATGCAACTCTGACCACGGCGTGCCCAGCTCAGGATGGTCCTGGTTCAGGATATAGGGCATCACGTTGATATCGTTCAGCGCGTTGTGTGATCCGTAGACATAACCGGCCTGCAGCGCGATCTGCTCAAGCGAGCGGCCGTTGCAGCCGCGGGACAGCCAATCGACCTGCGCAAAGGTGCAATCGAAGTCGATCTTGTCGAAGCCGGCGTCCGGGAAGTTGCGCTCCACCATCTTCCGGTCGAACCCTGCGTTATGGCAGATTACCTTTTTCGCACTCCCGAGGAAGGCCCGGACTTCGCCGTCGTCAATCGTGTGCCCCTTCACATCCTCATCCGTGATCCGGGTGATCCGGGTCACCTCGGCCGGGATCGGCATCCCAGGATCGCGGAACCGGTCAAAGACCTCGCCAACGCTCAGAATGCCCTGGCTGTCGTATTTCACCTTCCGCATAGCCAGCTGGATGACCTTGTCCTTCGAGGTGTCGACCCCTGTGGTTTCCGTATCCATCAGGACTCCCTCTTCGGCATTGGCCAGGCGCACTGGATCAGTGACCTCCGGGAAGGTCATTGCTTCGACCTGCTGGAGCGTGCTGATCCCGCCGGAACGCAGGGTGTCGCGAATGAGGCTGAGGCCGTCCGAGGTCGACATCAGAGTTTTCAGAAGGGTGACGATTTTCTGATTGCGGTCTTCATTCGCCATTGAGGAGTTCCTTGAGCGGTTTGGGGTTGCCCGTATCTTCCGGCGAGTTTGCGAAAATCTCAATCTCAGGATTGCTTTCGCGGATCAGAATGAGCTCCCGAACCGGGGTTGTGCCTTCGATCGGGAACTCGCAAAGCTCGATCTGATCCGCACACAAGAAGTCCTCCTGCACCTCTGCGGGAAGATCCAGCGAGATCATCTTGCCCTCGCCATAGATCTCAACCGCGGCCGGGGTTTTGATGCGGTACCCTTCAGCTGTGAAGGGGAACAGAGGCCGCACCACAATGGATGGGCCGTCCTCCCCGCTGAGCATTTCGACAGTCTTTTCGAAACCGGAAGTCATTTTTGTGGCACACGGTATGTCTTGGAGTGGATCTTGACTGCCGGGTGTACGCGGCCGGGCCCGGCCTTGCCGTACTTGCCGGTCTTGCAGCCCCGGGCCGTATAGGGCGGGTGACCCTCCAGGGTCTCGGCGCTAGGTGACGCGTTTTCCCAGTCGATATGGGGCTCGACCAGCGGGTCGCTGAGCGTGGTGTCCGCATCTGCGCAGTAATCCCCCGCGTAGGGCTGCAGGCCCTCGAGGTAGAAGCCTGCAGCTGCGGGTGTTGCGCTGATCAGCCCGGCCGCGGCAAAACCCAAAGCGGTTGCGATGATCCGTTTCATGATGTTCTCCAGAATTTACAATCAGGCGTCGCTGATCTCGTGAAGGATATGCGGCCGGATCCCGATGGATCCGGACAGAAGTTCGTGAAGCCACTGCGGGGCTGCCAGGACGATGGCTGAGAAGCGGGCTCCGGACCCGACGGTCTGCGAGAGGATATCGTCCAGTCCGGCGCTCATCTGGCGGCCCGCCTCCTTCACAAAGGAGGCCGTATCAACCATCCGGCCGTAGATCCGGGTCCGGCCGCTCAGGGCCAGGGTGATCGTTTCCTGTTCATCCAGGGTGATAATGCGGTCACCCAGGTTAACCGGAACGCCGAACAGAAAACTCCAGCCGAAGATCGCGGTCCAGCTCTTCGCACACTCCCCTTCGTCATCCAGAATGGTCACACGGGTTTCCCCCGGGCCAATTGTGACGAAGACCCGCTCTTCGCGCATTCCTGGATAGTCATCCGTAAGGCGCGGCTCGGGAGAGCGGAAGACTCGGATGCGTGCTGCTGTTTCTGCGGGTTCTTTGACAAGCGCGTTCATTTCCGCCCCTTCCCCTTCTTCGACTTTCCTTTTTCCGCTGCCTGACTGCGATGCTCGATCATCTGCCGGGCCCGCTGGACGTGGGCTTCGGTTTCAAAGCCGAAATCCACAGCTGAGCGTTCGCGATGCAGACCGCGGGCGCTGCGCTTGCGGCCAACGAGGCGTGCCCGGAGGAAGCGCAGGATGCTATCCGCGCTGACGCCTTTGCGCTCGAAGAACCACAGCACCAGGATGGTCACGATCGACAGGATAATCGTCCACAACCGGATGTGCATGATGGTCAGAAAGAGCACTGCAACCAGGCGGCTGTCGAACAGCAGAAACCTCGGCTGCTTGTGGCTCTCACGCCAGTAGAGGGGCGTTCCGAAATACATCAGCCATGCCCTTCTACTGCATACCGTCCGCCCAAGTGCAGCGCGTCACGGCGGGTAATCTTTCCTTCCGCATAGAGCTTGGAACACACTGACTGCAAAGACGCGTGCTGCATCTCCGGGTCCTGGCCAGCCAGCGCGCCCTGCACCGCCTGATCAACAATCGTCGACCAGTCCTGCATCGGGGACGTCAGCAGGCGCTCACGCATGGCTTCCGTGAACTGAAGGTATTCCCGGACCGGCACCCGGCCGCTGCCATCAGGGGTCGGCACCAGATGCTGCACCATCAGGAAGCGCAGCGCGTTGACCAGGTCGTAGCCGCGGCTCTCCCGCTCATTGCCGGGGAAAATCGTCAGCAGTCGCCGGATCGCAACAGCAACCGAACCGGCATGCGTGGTCGTGTAGACCAGGTGCCCCGTCAGTGAAGCCTCGAGCGATGCGGCGATGGTTTCGAAGTCACGCGCCTCGCCAACGTTGATGATGTGGGGCTTGCGGCGCAGCGCCGAATGCACACCTTCCGCAAAGGACCGCACGTGACGGCCGACTTCGGACTGCCCGATCGTCGAAGAGGATCCGCCCAGGCTGCTCATGACATCCCGGAAGGTGTATTCGATCGGCGCTTGGATATCGACGATCTTCACCGGCCGGGGGCTTTCCTCCAAATGGTACCGCGTCAGCGCCGCCATGGTTGTCGACTTACCCGACCCGGTCGCCCCTGCGATCACAACGATACCGTCCCGGGGGGCCAGTGCCGCAACCTCATCCGCGCCCAGCTTGACCATTTCCAGATCCGGCGTCCGCCGCGGGAGGGCCCGGAAGGTCAGCTCCACGCCCGCGCCATCGCGGCCGTAAATGCCGGTGGCATTCACACGGAAGCGCTGACGGTCCCCATCCGGCAAGTTCAGCTCGTAGGAGAAATCGAGGACATTCATCGCATTGATTTCGGTGGGACCGTTCGACCCGCCGTAAGCCTCGACCAGAACAAGGTTCAGCTCCGTCGGCGACAGCGGGCGCGTCATCCCCCGGTAGAGAATGCCGTGAATTTCCGGCCGCGGCTGCTGGTCCGACTGAAAGGTGATGTCCGAGGCGCCGGACATCACCGCCGTCATCAGCATCTGGCGGAAATCCTGCACGCAGATCCTCTGCGGCTCGTCAGGCAGCAAGCGGATTGTCCGGGCTTCGGTATCCGGCTGCACTTTGACAGCCTTCTCGACGCCCGGCGACATTTTCCGTGACATGGGCGTGCGCGGCTGGCTGGAGGGGCTCATTTCATTCATGGGGTCAATCCAAATTGGACAGCGACGGGATCTCTCCGGTCTCGACGATGAGCGCATCGCGTTCGGACACCGAGCGGACTTTCCAGCGTGTCGGGTCGGACTGGAACGATGCGTCGGATACGATCCGGACGGTCGAGGAGCCGATCCGCATCTGGCCGTTGTCTTCGGTCACGCCGAAGTCGGCGTCGGCAAGCACCATCCGGTCCATCATGCCCATTGCCACCAGGCGCCGGTATTGCAGCATCCCCTGATAGTCCTGCTTCAGCCGGGCAATGCGCTGCTCGAACTCAGCATCGGCCAACTCAATGCCGGCATCAAAGCCATCCTCGAACCAGCCTTTGAACATCTTCAGCTCCTGCGAGCCTGACGGCATCAGGCTGCGGGCAGGTTCCTCCGGGGAGGGCGCCGCGAAGATCAGGTAGTCACGCCAGGTCGGGGCATGCGCCGAAATCCTGCCAGGGCGAACGATGGTCAGATATTCATCCGCCACACTGGCCTCCCGACCATCCGCATCGGTGGTGAAGGCATCGAATGAGCGTGAAACGACCGGCGGCAGAATGACACCCGCCTTCACCGGAGCAGAAGACACCACACGGTTGAAGTCGAACACCTGGCTCAGGTCACGGGAGCGTGCCTCCAGGCGGCCGAGGATCTCCCAGGAGCGCCGGGCATAACCCATCTGCGATCCATAGCTCTGCGCGGCCTCCTTGAGGGCTTCCGAGCGCAGCTTGGTGATCTCGGACTTTGAATCGTCCGGATCATAGATGGCAATCCGGATATCAGACGCGGACGCGGGAGGCTCCGCGCCAATCCGCAGGTTGTCTGTTTCGGCACCGATCGCCGGAGGCACCAGATCGGAGCTCTTGCCGCGCTCAATGGCCGGCAAGGTGCAGGCCGAGAGCGCGAGGCCGGCGAGGGCCATGATTGCGGGGGCGCGGCTCGTCATGCGATCAGCCTCCGTAACGGATTTCGATGGTCTTGGCGGAGGGGTTGAAGCCGATGTCGGCATAACCGTGCGCCATGGCCCCCGCGCGGCGGACCACCCCGAAGAGGGGCTCTTCATTCGCGGTGATCGAGATCATCATGGGATTGGCCGGGGTGTCTCCAGTCACACTGAAGGCATAGCCGGCGCGCACGGCCATCTCGGAGAGGAACGGCTCGATCGCGCCTTGCCAGTCCACGGTGACCGGCTGCACGGCCTCTGGCGGCAGAACGACACCAGGCGGGACGCTCTGGCCCGGGCCTGCGCGCACCGGTGCGGCGGTTGCCACTTCAACCTGCGCGATGGCCTCATTTGCCTTCGAGGAGGTCTCGACCGCTTCAGCGATCTGCTCGTCGATCTCAGGGATGGGATCGACCTTGGGGGTCCCGATCGTCATGGAGCCACAGGCCGAGATGAGCGTGACAAGGACGAGCGAGGGGGCTGCCAAATGTTTCATGAATTTCTACCTGTGTTCTCCTGGTGAAAACCTGACCCAGGCTAGCATTTGGCGAATGTGCGAAAATAGGTCTGATGCGGGTCTTTCCCGATCGACCGGCTTGATTATTGTGGAAAACCCCGACGCGCCGCGGCTCGCTCCGCGCCCCGAGACGCTCGCATCATCATCTCTATAAAGTGCCGCCTGGAGGCTCCACGGCCGCAACCCCGGCCTGCCGGCGGACCTGCCAGCAAAAGCGCTGCGCTCTTTATGCGCAGGGTGAATGACTCCCAAATTTTCGCCGATAGCCGGAATATTCACGGCTGGAGTAAACCATGTGCGCCATGCAGGGGTGCAATCTGCCGCCGCAGGGTCGTGTAATAGTTTTTCCGCCCTTCAACCGGCTTCTTGCGAGATCTTCGAGGAAGCACCCCGGCGGCGCTGGTCATCCACAGTGTTTTGCGAAAATGAATGATCCAAGGCTACCTTCTTTCGAAAAGGCGCCCTATAAATGTGGAAGCGGGCCTGGTGACTCTCACTCGGTCACAGCGCGGCCTGGCGGCCTGCGCGGCAGGCTCGAAAACAGAACCCGGAATTTACCCGGTCCGATAATATGCGATGCCCCTCCCCTCCGGGGTTTATCGTGGCAAGATGGGGAAACCATGGAACAATACGTGAATGTCATCAACCGCCTGATCGATTGCGCCGAACGCCGTTGCGAGGCCCTCTCACGCCCTGCGCGGCTCATCGATCTGGTGACGCAATTGTCGATCCGTTCCCGCGCGCTCTCCGTGGCCACCGTGAATGTCGAGATCGCAGCTGTGCGAAAAATCTTCTCAGAGGTGGAGCGCACCGATGGAACCTGCTCCTGGCCCACGGGCGTCACCGTGCGCAGCTGGATGGAGGCGCCCGGCAGTGACGATTTTGATGCCGCCATGCAATCCGTGCGGCGCCCCTACCGGACCATCATGGAAGACGGCGAAGAGATCCTGTCCGGCGAAATGGAAACCCTGCGCCTGAACGGGCATGACCTGGTCGAGGAGGAGCTCGTCGAGCTGTTGACCGGCAAGAAGGGGGACACCAAGGCGCGCACCGATCAGAAGTCGCAGCGGTTCCTCAATGCCCGGGATCTGACGGCCATCGAATTGGAACTGAGCCTCCATGACCCCATCGACAGCCTGAACTCGCTGATCACCGGCAAGGCCCGTCTGGAGGGGACACTGAGACTTTTCGTGAACGTCATGTGGTTCACCGGAATGCGCCCGGTCGAGGTCTGGAACTGCGCGCTCATGGTGCCGAGGATTGACCTCGCTTTCACGCCCGAGATGGTCCGCATGGTCAGCGAGAACCCCTCGATGGCGCTCCACCAGGAACTCATGATGACCGTCGAACAGGCGTCGCGCGACACCGGCGACAACCTGGGCGTCGCCGCACGCAATGCCATGACGCGCAGCGGCGCCCCCAGCATCCTGATGATCAAATCGGCCAAAACGACAAACCAGAAAGCGGAACTGAAATCCGAATACCGCCTGCAGGTTCTCAAGAAGATCCCGACCCGCCAGCTCAACCTGATCGCGCTCGCCACCCAGTGCCGCAAGCTGCGGCTCACCGTCGAACGCAAGGACAGCATCCGGGCCTCGATGACCCGAATCCTCAAGCAGATCGCCAAACAGGAACCGCGCTTCGAGGGCATGAACCTGAACCTCTATGCCTTCCGGCACTCCTTCGCGACACGGGCCAAGCTGGCCATGGAACCGCATCAGGCCGCGGCACTGACCGGCCACACCGCCAAGAGCACGCTGCATGTCTATGGCGAGCGCAACCTGCGCAGCGGCACCGGCGGCGGCCGCCGCCTCGACCAGGACTGGCTGCCCTCTCCGGATCCGGTCTACGCCGAAATGATCCGGCAGACATGGACTGCGCGCCCGGCCGCGGCCCCGGCTCTCGAAAGCAGCTGAGAAAAGCTATCCACATTTTTCGGTTCTCATAGGTTTTGTCAGGGTATCGGGGCAGAATGGGATATGCGAAAAATAGAACGCGGCCAGCAGGCTGCGCTCAACGAGAAAAACCGGAGACACACATGTTCGGATTCTACGATCCCGCCAGCCTTTCCATCGGGGAGAAGAGCGCGGTCATCAACTTCATCGACGCGTCCGACGCCGCCGATGTGACGAAAGTCAGCATCAAGACCCCTGCCGATGTGCGCCGCGTCTCTGACGCGCTCGAGGTTCAGAAGGCGCGCGGCATCACCACGCTGGCGGGCAATGTGATCGAGTTCCGCGGCTCGATCTCCTTCAACCCGAAGGCGCCGGATGAGGCCCTGCTCACCCTGGATGACGCGGAGAACTTCGGTCGCACGGTCCCCCTCAAGCTCGACTTCGACCTGGGCCAGGAAACCCTGCCGCGCCACGGCTACGCCATCGGGCAGGCGGCCGAGGTCGACGGCGCCCTTATCGTCTACAAGCTGGCCATGCGCCCGTTCACGATGAACTTCGACCGTGACATGATGCCCGGGAATTCTTCCCAGCTGAACTGATCCGGCCCCGGCAGACCACCATCTCGCCTGAACAGCCCCCGCAGCCGATGCCGCGGGGGTTTCTTTTTGGGCTGGCAGGGTGAGGAAATTCTAAAGCAAGGCAAAAATGGTGAAGATAATCTGCGCGCGGTGAGGGTTTTCGACGGCTGAGAACGCGCTACCGCCGTGGCAGTCTTTAGGTTAGCCACTGCGCCCATCGTCTGTCGATTTGCCATCTCCGCGTTGAGACCGGAAGGTGATCCCTGCTCCGGATTGGGCTTTAGGGACCTCCGTTGCGCTCTGAGGCGGTTCAGCAGACCTTCGGCTGCGCGAAACCAAAATCCAGATGAGATGTGCCACAGAGACCAGGAGGTACATGACGCCAGTGGAGATCGCCATGAGAAGAAGAAGGCCGCCGGTCGTGCCAGGATTGACCCAGAAGGTGAAAAACAGACCGAAAACGAATGCAATGAGAAGTCCGCGGGATATTTGTGCAAGCCCCATATCCGCCTACCCTGCCCCAATCAGCATAAGGAATGCTTGTCCGTGCTGATCTGACCAATCCCTGATCGTTCGCCGTATATTCTCGACCGATAATCCATCGCGCAGCAGCTCAGGGTTCGTGGCAATCTTCTGCTGCCAGCTTTGCAGCTGCACCAGGGCCTGCTCGTAGGTGGTGACGCGAGACAGGTCCAGCATCAGGATGAGCTTGCCCGCCTGACCGTACTCATTCGCCGGGATCCAGCCGAAGAGGTAGGGCCCCCGGCCATCCAGGGAAACATTCTGAGCCGCGCGCACATTGGCCAGCACTTCACGCGCTTGTCCATCATCATAATCATCGATGGCCTTCGAGCATTTGGCCGACGTCTCAAGCCTGAGAAACTTGCCATTTAGGGAGGACGCCAGCCTCTTGTCCTTGATCGGCCATACTGTGACGAATTGATCCCCTCGCGGTTGTTTGACCGATGAGGTTGCGGGCAGGCTGTTCACATATGCTTGGCAGAGCTTCATATGGCGGTCGAAATCATACTCTGAGGCCAATGCGGGGAAGGCAAGGAAGCCATACCCCCTGAAGCGTGATGGGGGGAACTGTCCAGGTCCCGCAAAGACCCGGGTTGGAACCGGTGCGACGCCGGGTGTGTCTGGCGGCACCACAGCAGCAGTTGCAGCCACAGCGATCGGCTGGCTACCATCGGCCTCTCTCGCTGCACTTATAATTGCCTCAGCCTCCTTGGCGAGTGGATAACCGGAAAACGGGGCACCCTTTACTGAGCGGTACGCATTTAGCGCTCGTGATGTCCGAAGCCCGAAGATCCCGTCCGCGGGGCCTGCGTCAAACCCCAATGCATTGAGACTCTCCTGCAAGTCGCGCATCGTTCGGCGGTTAATGCAGGGACTATCGGGCGCTGCACCGCAGGGACGGCCGCTATAAGCGGAAGCAGCGCTCCCGGCGGATAGCCTGGGGGGAATTAAGTAATTCGGCCTTTCCTTCGGTCTTCCAGCTGCTCCTTGATTTACATTCACTTGAGCTCCGACGGTCGGCGATGTCACAATCAGCAATGCTGCAAGGAATGCCGTGCAATTTGACCGGATGAGATCTTCAATTTTTCCGAACATAGTCACCTGCCAAAAGGTAAGCGAAGGATAATCCTCACCCTGATGAACATCTGATCTGCGGAGCGAAATGAAGTGATACAGAAGCCACCAAAAACCTACACGTAAAAAGAGTGCCTGAGGCGCCTTGCAAAATCAAGCTTGGCGGCCTTCGGCGCCCCCGCAGGCTATTCAATTGGGGCGCCGGAAATAATCGCGCCTGAGAGGTTCATTCTAAGTGTCAGTGCGTGAGCGGCCTTTTACCAATCATTGAGCGTTCAGCTTTTCGGCGGCATCATGGGGAGCGACACGCAAAACGGTCAGCACCCGCCGCTTTCCATCACGGGTATCCCAGTTGAGGGATGCCCCTTCGGACAAACCAATCAGGGCGACCCCGATCGGCGTCAGGATAGAAATCCGGCCCCGCTCGATATCGGCATTCTCCGGAAAAACCGGGGTTACGGTCTTTTCCTGACCGGTTGTCTCATCCCGGAAGGTGACCGGGCGATCAATCGCCACGACATTCGCCGGGAGTTTTGCCCCCGGCACAATCCGGGCGCGGCCGATCTCCTCAAGAAGCCGGTCTGCGAGGTCCGGATCCCGCGGGATCGCGCCCTCCGCAAGTGCTTCGAGCCGGTCCAGGCAGTCTGCTGCGATGACGACCTTGGGGCGGCGGGCTGTGCCGCGCGAGGCGGGTCTTTTTTCGGTCATGGGATACTCCTATGCTTCTGCCTTTCGATGGCATTGGTGCATTTCTTTGGGGGTGGCCGGCTTCCTGGTGCGGCGAGGCGCGTGGAGGCGTCAGGCCGGGCCGTGGTCCGGTGCCGGGCTTACGTCCAGAACGACGATCGTCTCGATCTGGCCGTCATCCCGCAGGAGCGGCACCTTCTGCATCTTCCGCATGCCGACCAGGGTTGCGCCAAGCAGTGATGCGATGAGGATCCGCCCGGGGGCGGGCGCCGGGCTCATCGAGAGCACACCCGAGCGCGCGCCCCCGCCGCTGATCATGTAAGTCACATGGCAACCGGCCACGACCAGCTCCGGCGGGGCGGGCCACGGCGCGCCGCGCGAGATCCGCAGCTTGTGGCGCAAAAGCCCGTTCAGAAGCGCGGGGCTGGGCGCATTTCGGGTTCCGCGGCGGTGAAGAAGGCGCTCAATGCCAAACCGGTCCTCGACAGTAAGCAGGAATCCGGTCTCCACAGCGGAGCGCTCAAACAGCGATCGGAAGTCACTGCCCGCAGGCAGTTGGGTACTCTTGGCTAATGTCATGATACGTCTCCCAGGGCAATAAAGCCTGCAGTCTCATTTCAAGGATATGAGAAGCCCCGGGTGGTCGAGAACGCGCCTATGCGCAGACCGCCCGGGGAACCGGGCGGTTCAGAAGAAGAAACCGGAATGGGTTTACGCTCTTAACCATAGGGAGAGCCTAGCCGCCGGGCGCGAACTGTCAATCGCAATAATCTGGCAAAGCCGCCGCCGTGGCCGAATTTCGTGCCGCCGCTGAAGGTCTACTCAGCCGGTTCCTTTGCGCCATGCGTGCCAGTTGCAACACCGAGGCGTCGCTTCAGGAAAAACTTCGCCAGAGCCATCGCCGCGCCGCTGGGAAGAATCCGGAAGATAGGCGCAATCGCGCGATCCATCCTGTTCGGGATGAAAATCCTCTTCCCAATATTGTCGAGACTGCGCCGAACGACTTCCTCCGGCTTCATGACCATCGCCTGTGGAATGACGCCCTGCTTGACGTGGAAAGGCGTATCAGTGGTTCCGGGAAGCATGTTGTGCCACAGGTATGGCCTGTCGGAGAACTCCGCCTCGACAGACTGAAAGAGGCTGAGCAGGTAAGCCTTTGTTGCGGTGTAAACCGCCGTGAAAGGCGTTGGGGCCAGAACGTTGATTGTGACGACGTTGATGATCAGCAAAGGGTCCTCCTTGCTCTGACTGAAGAGGATCCGCCGTAACAGAAGCGTTGGATAGCTGACATGGCAGCTGATGATGTCGCAATAGCGATCACCGCTGAAGGCGGGGAACCCTCCCTTCATGCCAAAGCCTGCATTGCTGACAAAAATCCCGACCCTGTACTCGGATATGCGCCGTTCCAGAAGCGGAGCCCCGTAAGGATCCGTGAAGTCGTGGGTGATGGTTTCCACCTCCACCCCGTAATCCATCGCGATCGACTTCGCGACCGCCTCCAATTCAGTCCGGTTTTCTGAAACCAGCACAAGATCGCACCCCATCGCGGCAAAGGACCTGGCATAGTTGAGGCCGATCCCGGACGATCCCCCCGTCACCAAGCAGACCTGCTTGCCCTTCTGGAAGTGCTTTGAGACCCAAGTATTGGCTTTCATGTGGGCACCTCAATAAATGATTGCTGCTCTGGTTTCGGTGAGGCTGTTCAGGTTTGATGCCGCAACCCCCCGATGGCTCAGCTTGTCAAAGTCAATGAAGTTTCCCGCCTTGAAGCTGACCGGGCTGATATCCGGACCGCTGGAGCGCAGCGCTCCCTCCAGGACCAGCAGGTTCGGCTGCCTCGGGCTGCCCCGCGTCCAAACCTCCTGACCCGCACGGAACACCTGGACGATGTGCTGTGACCCTGAGGACAGACCAGGTAAAGACCCGGAACGCGCCGCAGGCAGCATTGCCTCGACACTTGCGGCCGGGATGGTTTCCGGAAGGCTTCTGACCGGACGCGTGAGGGCATGCCAGTCCCTGGCGGACTTTATGGACGGGGTATGCGGCGGCGAGGGAGGCGCGCAGCAAGCCAGCGGGCTGCGCAACTTTGCAAGCGCCTCCCGGTCGGAGACGTCAATGGACATCAGGCATTGAATGCCCAAGCCATCCACATGAATAGGGTTATTGAAGATCCTCAGGCCAAGCTTCATGTACATCGGCACAAGAGCCGGCGCGCAATATATGATCGAAATCGGCGATCCCTTCGCATTCGAGACGCGCGCCGCCTCCTGGATGATTTTCAGGGCAACTCTCGACCTCCTGTGCGACCTGGCAACGGCGAGGCGCGAGGTAACTGAAAAAGCGCTCAGGTCCACGGGCGTCGGATACCCGGAGAATATCTTCCGGCGAAGGCCCTCCGGGATTTTTGCCATAGGAGACATCCGGAGTGATCCAAGCACCTCCCCATTCACCACCGCACCGACAATCGAAGAGGTATGGTCGAGCTCGTCGGTGATGAGTTGGCTGGAGTGGTCGGCCGGGATCGTCCAGCCAAGCTCATGGATATTGACCTCATACCTGAGACGGAAAACCTGACGGAGCTCGTCCGGATCAGAAATAATCCTGTACTCGACCAAATCGCTATTCAGCGTCTCTTCAATAAGCGCCATCACAACTCCCCCGCTTAACCTTTGGGCGTGGAAAAACTTTCCCAGCCTCCAGGTTCAGGCTCTCGTCTTTTGCGGGGCAAATCCTCCTCCAAATTGGGGAGACCTTCTCCTGTTTCAGGCAAGGGGGGGCGCTCCGATTTGTCAAAGCTTAGATTTGCGATAGGATTATTTTTGCCCTCTGACGGGTACAGCTTGGGGATGAGTCGGATCCTCGGCGCACCTGCGAGGGTGCGGATGTTTTGAGTTCAAGTTCTGGTGGAAAGACATGATAAGTATCGACCGCTTCTCTAACGCACTTTCCAGCATCTATGACGCGGCCTACTCCACGAACAGGTGGAGTGATGCAATGGAGGCTTGCCGGCGGGCTACCGCTGCGAAGCATGTCGTTCACTACGCCTATGGCGAATATGATGAGATAAGATTCTCAACACGGGGCGGAAGCCCATCATTGAAGTCAATTGAGTGGCTGTTTGAAGAGTACAACAGGAGGTTTAGAGAGAAAGGGGTAACCGGATATGATGATGTCGGTGCCGCATATATGCGGACGTCTTCGGTCGGGAGCCCGGTTTTGGATACCGACATTTGGGATCTGGAATGGATTGAGGGCCGACCTGAAGTCGTCTTCGTCCGGGGACAAACAGGGATATTCAGACGCCTGTATCTCAACACTTCCGTGGATCCTTTGATAAATGCTGGGGTCCAATTTTACTACGACGAAGCTCATTCAGAAATCCCGCGAGAAGACGTTGTTGCAGCCGGCATTCTTGGGCCACACCTTGCAAAAGCGTTTGACATAGCAAGATGGGCTCAAAACCTGCGAGCGAAATACGATGCTGTTCTGGGGGCTCTCAACAAAATAGATCTTGGCATATGCGTCACGGACCGCTTCGGAAGAGTTGCAGTTTGCAATACCGCTGCCAAAGACATTTGCGCTGAAAAGGACGGGATCTGGCGTGATCTGCGCGGCAATCTGGTAACAATCGACCCTGAGAAAACAGCAGCGATATCGCAGGCCGTCCAGAACATAGCCCAGACGTCAGAGGGCAAGGGCGGAGCGTCCGCCGTTGAGCTAAGCATTCCCCGCCGGGGATCGGACCATCCGCTTCTGCTCATCGTATCTCCTCTTCGGGATGCAGATGTCGAACTGGAAAGAGGGTTCTTCGGGAGCCTGATCACTATCATTGATGCAGATCGGATTTCCGACCTGCGGATAGACCTTTTTGGGGATGCTTACGGCTTCACCCCGATGGAGAAGAAGGCTGCAAGCCTTCTGGTCTCCGGCCTGACCACGCCTGAGATCGGCGAGGCCCTTGGCGTAGCGGCGTCAACAGCAACTTCCCACGTGAAGTCGGTCATGAAGAAGACGCTTTCTGACAACAGAGTGAAGTTCACGTGGAGGGCCCTGCAATTCACCCCTCCGATCTTGTGATGCTCTTCACCCTGCTGTCAGAAGCCCCCCGCCCGGTCAAACTCCGATCTTGGATCTCAGGGAGCTGATCTTGCTGCGCTGAGTATTCCCGTTGTGCTGCTTTGCAGGCTTGTGGCGGTACCAGTTTGACTTGTCTTCCTGGAACCGTTCCCAGACCACCCCATCTGGAGCTGTTACGAAGTCCCAGCACCACTTGCCGTCCGTGCTTTTCCTTTCGCCTTTCTCCAGCCAATACCATTGGGTCTCGTGGCAGAGCTTTCCGCGCGTCGTCACATACCACTTTCCGATCCCTACGGAATCTCCGGATTTCCCGACACCCAGGAATTCACCGCCAGGCCCCCAATAGGCATATCCGCCGCGGGTCCAGTGGCTGGTTTTACCGGCATAGAGCGCGGCGATTTGCTTGGGATCTGCAGGCTTTGCGCCTTTGGGTTTGCTGCCGGCGAAAACCGGAGAGGTCAGTGCGATAGCTGTAACGGCAATTGCTGCAACGATAGATCGTTTCATATCTCTTCTCCCTCTGAACTATCGCTATTTTTCCGACGCAAGAAGCACTTGTCCTCCCCAGTTTGGGGGAGGATGGGTTCCGGTTTCTAAATATGACACCATCTTGAATTGTACTCAAAGCCTGGTGTGAAACCCTATCATCAATACGACCTAGGCAGATGCAGCCACTTGCAGAACATGGGAAACCGCAACAACGTTTCGCGCCTCATCGTGGTAGACGACCACTGTAAGCCCCCCATAGGTGCCAATGATGCGTCTCCCTGATCGCCGGACCTCGGCGACTTCTTCAGCCCTTGCCAACCTGACCTGCAGTCCTCCGAGATCCAACCCGCAACCCCCTAATTGCACTCGTCTTGCGCATAGTGCGCGATCAGCTGCGCCTGACAATTCGGACAGTCGAATTCGTCCCCTTTCGCAGGCACTGCGTCAAACGCTATATCCATTGTGATCTGGCACACTGGGCACTCGAAATTAACCGAGCAGGCACCATCAGTTTCCTGGAACCGGAACATTTGCCGCGACCTAATCTGAGCGCATCATCCAGAAGCAGGCACCAAATCCTGCAAAGTATCCGACTCCGGTACACAAGACATAAAGCTCCAGCATCACTCACCCTAAAACACAGATAAACCAGAAAGCATGCAATCACAGCCTCTAACAGCTTTGGATTGAAATTTCAATAAAAGTGTAAGCATGGCATTTTCCTATAAGGCGAACCCGGGCCGTGCATGCGGCGGAGAAGTAATCCCGCGGGGTTTCACGGAAGGCGGCCAGCCCCAGGAGCCCCAAGCCAACAGCGAGATGACTTGCCGCGGCGGCTAATCCCGCGCACGGCCGTTAGCGGTCAGCGGTGGCACAGCTGCCTGTTCCGCGCTGGCGCGTCCCGCTCCCGCCAGGCTCAGATGCCAGCACGGTGATTTTCAGGTTTCGCATATTCAGAACCGCGCGATAATGCACCGTGGCCGGCTCAGGTCCGCCGAGGCCGCCCGGATGCTCAACCTCCCAGTTCAAAACGAAAGAAGCCTCGCTTCTCCGCTTCAGGTTGGCCAGCACCGGCTGGCCGTAGGACATCTCGATCCAGTTGTTGCTGACCGCAGCCAGCCTCTGGTTCGCCAGCAGCTGAATTGAAACCTCAGATGGAAGATGGCCTCTGCTCGAAATCGGTGTCACGCCGCAGGAAAGAGCTTCGACCGCAACCGCATCGCCCGGCATCCAGAACGAAGCCAAAAATGTTGCAAAGACAATCAGGAAAGATCTCGCCAGCACCCTACCCCCCACACTTATCCAATCCGTGCGACACAGCACGTAAAACTGCTTCAGAACAATCAGTTGGCCCCGAATAGCAAAAGCACACCAAAAAAATTGCTTACAATTGCCATCAAGGTGCAGGCGAGAGATGTGGCTTGAACACTACCAGAAGATCAGCTGCCGCAAAATGGCGTCACAAGTGCAGTGTGTCTAAAATTCTAATGACCACCCGCAAAAAGAAAGCCCGCGCTTTGTGAAAGCGCGGGCCGTGATTTGGTTTTTCGCAGATTGGCGTCAGGCCATTTCCATCTCCGGATCGTATTCCTCATCACCATCGATCTCGCCGCTGATGATCTTTGGCGCCTGCTCCTCAGCCATGGCCTCGATGCCGTCTACGAGATCGGAAACCTCGCCCCGCAGGTGCGACAGGCGCTCGAACTCGGGGCCTTTGGACTTCCGGGACAGGGCGAAGCTCTCCTGCACGCCCGCCGCCTCATTGACCGAAATGCCGCGCTCTTCGAGATGCTCGGCCAGCTTATCCATGTCCAGCTTGGTGACGATCGGCGCGCCCGCATCCAGGTAGTCTTTGAGCAGTTTGCTGACGGCTTCCTTGTCCTCTTCCTTGAGCGCCGCATGCAGATCCTGCAGAAAATCTGTTGCTGCCTGAGCGTCGACCTTGCCCTTTTTGTCGGGGATCTCGAAGGGTGTCACATCGATGTCGGCCGCTTCCGCCAGGTCGCGCAGCTTGTCCTCGTCCCATTTGCGTTTGCGGGAAAAGGCCGCAACGGTCAGATCCATTTTGCCCGTGGCCACTTCGTGCCACTCGGCGCCCATGGTTGAGATGCGCTCCAGCAAATCCTTCTGGCGTTTTCCGAGCTCGTCGCCGAGGACTTTCAGGAATGCAGCCTGCACACCGAAATTCTTCAGCGTGGCGTCTTTGACATCCAGCTCTTCGACGGCCGGCGCATCCGGGACAACGCCCATCATCACGTTCTCATGCCACAGCCGGTGGCAGGCGCCCGCAATCTCTTTCGCCAGTTCGATGTCAAACTCAACCGGGAAGGAGATAATCTTAAAGCTGCGGGGATCGAATGCCTCGATGGACATCACGTCGAACTTGGAGCCGGAGGCCAGCTGCAGGATCGCGTAGTGATGCACCTGGCAGATGTAGTCCATCGACACACCGTTGTTCTCGTAATCCTCGACAACGGCAGCCGAGGGCGCCTTGTAATCGAGGCAGCGTTTCAGCCCGGCCAGATCGCCCTGCGTGTGCGTGACGATATCGTCCGGCGTGCCAACGGAGGCGGGGCGCTTTGCCCAGCGGAAATTCTTCAGCTTGGCGAGATCTTCCTCATCGCTCTTCACGCCATGCTGCTCGTGATACATGCGCTGCACCCAAGGCTCAGCGCGCACGCCGCGGGCCATCTCCTCGGTGGAAGGCTGCGGCGACATGATCAGCAGCTTCTCCAGCACCAGGTTGTGCGCATCCCCGAAGGTGCCCTTCTTGCCGCGGTAGTGCTTCAGAACCGTTCCGGCCTCCGAGCCGCCAATCCCCGACGCCCGGCGCACGTGCCAGAAGACATGATTGTGAACATCGGCAACCGTGGCATTCCCCTCGCCATGCTCAAGCTCCATCCGGTCAACGGCGGTGCGCATTGTGCGCTCCAGCCAGCGCGCCGCATGCTCATCTTTGATCGCGCGGCGCTGGGGCAGCTTATCGATCAGCGCGGCCAGGCGCTTGCTGCTCTCCTCGAAATCAGCCGGCGCCTTGCGCGCCGCCTCCGCATCAGCGGCAGCATCGAACGCACGAAAGAGCGGCAGGGAGTCTTCGAGCGGGAAAATTTCCGGCGCTTCTTCGGTGCTCTTGGCTTCGGTCGACATGCAAGTCTTCTCCAGTTTGCGAAAATCTAATTTGCTCACGCTGACCTTAATCGTAAAATTCGAAAATCAAAAGCACCACCTTGAGGGCCGAAACTCCGGACGACTCCCTCTGGGAAATATTTTTAGTCAAGCCGGGCCGCTAATGGCCTGTCAAAACTGAGGAAAACGATGAACGCACAGATATTGCGCCTGGCTATGCCGGCAGAGGATCACCAGGCCGCCCAGTCCCTCACCTCACTTCTTGATTTGCGAAATTCTGATTGTATCACTTGCGCCCTCGAGGACAGCACGCCTCCGGCGAACCCGGTCGCGGCCCGCAGCCGGGAGATCCTGAAGGAGGCGCTCCAGATCTTCCATCAGCTGGAAGACGGCACGCCGCTGGTGCGCGTTGCGACAACCGCCAAGGAGGTTCACGCGCTCGGGATTGGCCAGCTTCTGTCGAACGGTCACCGCAAGGGCCTCATTGACGCCGATCTGAGCCCCGCGAATATCCTGAACCAGGTCTTCAATGCGGAAACCATGCGCATCCAGGACCGGCCCATCAGCCGCTACCGCTTTATCATCCACCTGAAGGCCCTGGGCATCGTGGCCCAGCGTCAGAACGAGCGCCAGCTGAAGCCTGCGGGCACTACGCCCTGCATGAAAGCGCTGGCCGCGCTGATCTTCGAGAACACGCAGATCCCTATGGATCAGATTGCCTCCGAGAGCCGCAAGAAGGAAATCGTGATCGCTCGGTTCAAGCTGATCTGGCTGATGCGCTCGGTTTGCGGGCACTCCCTGACGATGATCGGACAAAATCTCGGGAACCGGGACCACACCACGATCCTCAATTCCATCAACAAGGTGAAAAACGAGTGCGCCTCGGATGCCGGCTACAGCCGGTCGATCCACATACTTTGCGAAAAAGCAGATACGATTGGCATCCTGCAGAACCGCAACCTGCTGATGCGCGCCAGCAAACACCTGCACTGATTATTGCGAAAATCGAAGATGAAAGCACCCGTCACTCCGTGGCGGGCGCATCTTCTTGCGCTGGCGGCGCATCAGGCCATCCGGATGGCCCGTCCATGCGCGGCTTCAAGAGCCTGGTCGCCGATCAGGGAGTCCAGGATGCCCTGCAAACGCTTGACCTCCTCTTCGCCCGGGATCTCTTCAGGTGAGATATTCAGGACGGTCTCGTTCCCGATCTCTGCCAGCGGGATCCGGTCCGCGGTAGGCCAGGAGTAGACGAAAGCCTGCCCGGAAGCGGAGCCGACTGAATCCCGGATCGCCAGGATGTCGATCCCATCCACCGAGAACATCTTCATCTCGAACGTATACCCCGGCATCTGCTCGCCGGTAATTTCCTGCGCGCGCCGCTGCGCGCGATCGACCCATTGGCCAGTGAGGGCCCGGTCGGACAGCTCATCGGCAAGGAGGTCATACTCCATGGAGCTGACCGCGGCCGCGCCCAGGCGGGAGAGCGGTGTTGCGGTCAGAGCGCCAAAGACTTCCCGGCTGAGCCTCTCGTTGGACATGATCATGCCGCGCAGCGCTTCATCCGTGACCTCCATTCCGCCGATCGACCGGATCTCACCCCCGGACTGCGCCGCGGTCCGGATGCCGATGTCCTGGAAAACCTCGTCCAGATCTGCGGCCGCGGCGGCCGACAGCCCGTCGGGATGATCCGGCCGCACCCGGGTGATCTGCGCGCGGATCATATCAGCCCGCGCCTTGCGCCCGAAATCCGCATCGGAAATCGATGTACCGATACGTCCGGCGTGATCCAGCAGGGAGCACATGAACGCCTGACCGATCAGCTCCTCGCTGAAAACAGCGGGATCCGCTTTTGCTGCGACGATCTCGAACACACCCTGAATACCCTCCAGGATAGTCCGCTGATCCGCATTCAGCTGACGTCCGCGCGGCCCCATCGCCAGCAGCTGCTGGCGGGCGCTGAGCATATGGCGGCCGGTGAAGGGAATCTGGCGCTCAAAGCCATCACTCCCGGTGACCGGAACCACGAGACCGGCATCCCGGCCCGCGGGTATGTGCAGCCCTTCTTTTTGGCCGTCAGGCCGGGCGCGCGATATGAGGATGTCGCCATACCGCAAGGACGGCAGGCGGGAGGGGTCAAACGGCGCCAGGCCGGCCTGGGCCGCACGGGCGCGTTCAACGCTGTCTTCCGTTATGAACACCGCGCGCGCATCCAGCTCGGCATAGCCCCCCGTTTCCGGTTCGCCGGCCAGGCTCTTGCAAGCAAAGCCGCAGGTGTCCAGGAGTGCCTTGGTGTGTATTTTCATCGTGTTTTCCGGAACTTCACTGGTCTGCTCATCGAAAAAGATTAGGCGTCTCCCGTGAAAACGGGAAACGCCTCCTCATCAGGCCATTCCCGGACCCGCCATTGCGGGCTTGGGCGCGGCGAAGGGGTCGTCCTGGCCGCCTTCGGGAGTCAGATCCCATTCGATCGGCACATCTTCGTCAGCCTGGATCACTTCCATGCTGGACGGATCAGGTTCGGCACCCTTTTTCTTGCCCAGATTTCCCAGTTCCCTAATGGATTTCTCCTTCTGCGCCAGGGTGATCTTTTCTGCTGCGGCCTCCTCGATGTCCTGCTGCACTTCGCTGTCGGTCAGCGGCTTGCGTGCGTTCGCATCGGTCGGCGCGGCCCCCACGTTCTGCGTTTCCACCCGCGGCTGCGCATTCGTGGCCCCCGGCGGCGTCGGCATGACGGTGTGGCGCCGCTTGTAGAGGTTCCACGGGCCGTAGAACTCGATGATCTCCGCCTGCACGTTCGCCTGCTTTGCGGCTTCGATGGCCGCCATGGCAAATTTGCGGTCCCCCTTCATCTTCATCGTGCTCCAGCCGCGCGCCATGCTTTCCTGGATTGCGAGCTGGACCGATTGCGGGGTGATTTCCTTGAACCGGATTGCATCGCGGTGAGCAACCACGACCCCGCCATCGTTGGTTGTGGCGGTATTGTGGGCCCAGGCGCGCACCAGGTTGGATGCCTGACGGGTTGTCTTGTCGTCCAGCAGGCTGGCCCAGCGGATGCCGTAGTGGAGATCGTCCGACGAGCGCTTCAGATGGCGGCGCGCGCCATAATCAGACCAGGTCGGGATGCCGAGTTTCCGGTTCACCAGGGAGCCGCGCGGAATGCGGGGGTCATTGTGCTTGAGGATGTATTCGTTGATCTCCTCGGCCCGCTGCAGCATCCTGGCCTGCATCTCCCGCATCCCGCGCAGATATTCTTCCTGCGCTTCACGGGAGGCTTTGCTTTTGATCAGCATGTCGAAATCAGGCTGCATCGGCCAGGCCATGACCACAGGCCACGACTTCGGCCGCTTCGGAAAGCCCAGCCGTTCCATGTGATCCGCAACCGACAGTTCGTGCTCCATGGGGATCTCCGGTTCGGGATCGCCATTTTCGATCACGCCAAACCCACCGCTGGCGCCGGTCATCAGTTCCGCTTCAGCCTGTTCGGAGGGCGATGTCGCCGCCACCGGCAAGGGTGCAGCGCTCTCTGCCTCGGCAGAGGGCGCCGGTACTTCGCGCGCCAACTCCTGGGCGAGCACCTCATCCAGAACCGGCGAGCCTTCGATCCGGGCGCGGACCGGGCTGGTCTCGTCATGACCGAGCTTCGCGCGTGCCACACGGGTCGCCAGGTACGCCAGGTTCATCGTCTTGGTCAGGCGTTCGACATCGGCATCGCTGGGGTTTTCTACACCGCTCTCCTTAAATGCGGCGGCGACTGCCGCGCGGATGAACGCCTTGCGCCGGGCATCGAGTTCCGCTTTCACTTCTGCGGTCAGCGCTTTCAGGGCCGGTACGACATCCCCTGCCTTGATAACCTGCTCACCGTCCTGGGCTGGCATTTCCAGACGATAGCCACTCACAGTCGGGTCAAGGGTATCTTGTGCAGGTTTTTTGTTTTCCAAGTCGCCGTTTTCGGGTTCCTGGCCTGATGCCTGCGGCGCTTCTTTTTTCTCTTTTTCTTCTTCCTGGGAAGGGGATGTGTTCGCCGGCACGGCGCGGGCCTGCGGCGCTTCTTTCCTTTTTTCTTCTGCCTCATGGCGCACGGAAGCCTTCTCCCAGGCGGACTGAAGAAGAGTGTCCATCCGGATTCCATGAACCTCGAGATTGATCTCCGGCGCCGGAACAAACCGGATGCCCCGCGCTGAAGCCAGATGCGCGGCCATCAGGGCGCCCTCAACATTGGCAACGAAATCGCGCCGCGTGTCATGCGGCACCTTCTCGCTGCTGGACAGAATGGCTTCATGCATGGCCGCCTTGGCAGCGCGGCGCGAGATTTCCAGAACCTCAGCAGCGTGATCGGGGCTCATTGCGTGCAGCCTGGCCAGCGCCTCCTCACGCGGGAACGCCGGAATGTCGCTGCCGTCGGCCGAGCGCAGCCGGAACGGCACCTTCGGCGCCTTCGCCATGTCCTGTTCGCTCCAGTCCCAGGCATCAGCACCGGCCGCCTTTGCTTCAAGATCCTGGTTGATCTGATCCCAGGCATCCGCGTCTGCCTGAGTTTTCTCAGCTTCGAGTTCCTGGTTGATCTTGTCCCACTCGTTTCCAGCTGACTGGGCCTCAAACTGCTCGTCCAGGACCGCTTCATTCGATTTGGGCATCATTTTAAAAAGTTGGCTCATGATCTCTGTCTCCAGTGGTCTTTACATGGAAGGTTCAAAGTCGGGGTTGTCCCGAGGATCTTCATGGAAAGGGGGCTCCCAATCGTAGTCGGGCACCATGTCCCCATAGTCGGGCTCCCCCTGCTGCATCTGCGCGAACTCCTCTTCGCTCACCGGTGCGAAGGGGCGGTCGTCCGGATCTTCCGGAAGCGCGCGTTCGGGAGGCAGCATCTGCTCGGGCGCGAAACCCTGATCGAAAAAGCTGTCCTGAACCGCGGCGGCCGGTGCGGGCGCAGCCGGGCTGCGCGTGCCAAGAAGTCCGGCCAGCTCCTGGCGGGGCGGCAGCTTCAGCGCATCATTCCCGCTTGTGGCGGCCGGGGCCTTCTGAGCTGCCGGGCGCGACACCGGCTTGACGGGGCCGACCTTGTAGACCGCGTTGTTGGCGCCCTTGATGGACGTCATCTTGAACGCATTGTTGGGGCTGAGCCGCATCTCGTCGATGAAACGCGACGGCCGGTCAGTGCGCCCCCGGATGAACGGGCAGCCATAGATTTTCCAGGAGCGCGAAATCCGGACATCGTCGATCGCACGGGTCAAGGCCACATAGGCCAGGCGGCGCTCTTCTTCGATCGCCGCATCCCCTTCTTCCAGCGCGCGCCCATGCGGGAAGATCCCTTCCATCCAAAACGGCAGCCGGACTTTTGAGAATTCCAGACCCTTGGAGGCATGCACGGTCATCACCTGGATACCGGCGGCCTGCTCGCTTTGGTCCATCTCCAGCGTTGCCTCCTGCATGAAGGCTTCCAGGCTCGCATGCGGCTCGGCCTGCTCGAGGAGCAGGGCGATGTTGCCAATCCGGCGGGAGGCTTCGGACAGCTGCCCAGCCCGGTCAGCAAGATCCTCCGAGCTGATGTCCTCGCCCACCTGCTCACGCTTGGAGGAGGTTTCCCGGATCAGCGCGGTCAGGAATTCGCGCGGCGGCAGATTGTCGAAGTCGACGTCCTTCAAGCCCGCCGAGCGCAGCGCATCCCGGCGCATGTTCGGCAGATAGCCCGAGCGCTCAAGGATGGCACGGATTGCCTCGCCCGCATTGGGGGCCGCATGCGCGTCGCTGCGCATCTGGCCGACCAGGAAGCCGAACTCCTTCAGCTTCTTCACGAAGGCAGGTTTGTACCCCTCCCCGTCTTCCGGGATCTCGATCCGGTCATTCATGATCGAACGCAGTTCCTCGATGAACGACACGTTCTTTTTTCGCGCATTCGCGTTCACGCGCCCGGTCGATGTCGGGCCAAGCCCGCGCGCCGGCTTGTTGATGATGCGGCGCAGGAATACCTCGGCATCCGGGTTCGTGATGAAGCCCGCGAAAGCCATCGCATCCCGGACCTCTGCCGTTTTGCGAATATCGGACGCCTTGCCCTCTGTGACCGGCAGGCCGGCGGCACGCAGCTCCTTGGCAACCGCCTTGGCCAGATCCCGGGTCCGGGTCAGGATGGCGAATTGGGAGGGGTCTTCGCCGGAGGCGATATGGTTCTGCGCCTCAGCTGCCAGGCGGCGGATTTCATCCTCCGGGCGCTGATGCTCTTCCACGTATACCGGAGCGCGCGGGCGGGTTTCATCGGCCGCCTTGATCACCTTGTCATAGCGTCCGGCATTGTTGCGCACCAGCGTGTTGGCCACATCCAGGATGGCGGGCTGGCAGCGGTACGACTGGCGCATGAACTTCACATCGAGACCCGGGTACCGGTCGGTCAGGAGCCGCATGATCGAGGGATCTGATCCCCGGAATGCGTAGATGGACTGGTCATCATCCCCCACGAATGCCACCGTCGGCCGCGGGAACTGGCGGATGCGGAAGCCGTTCACTTCATGCATGCCGTCTCCGGCATTGGCGAACTCATTCTCGTAGGCGCCTTCCGGCATCACCATCTCGCGGCCGCCATCGGTCAGGGCATCAAGCCAGGCGACCTGCGCGCGGTTGGTGTCCTGGACCTCATCCACCATGAAGTGGCGGAACGTCGAGCGCCAGGAGTTGCGCACCTCTTCGTTTTCCTGGAACAGTTTGGTCACCCGGTTCATCAGATCCGAGAAGTCGACCGCGTTCTGCTCATCGAGCGCGGATTGATAGGCGGTATAGACGCGCGGGAAGTCCTGGGTGTGGAATGTGCCGAGGATCTTCTCCCAGGTGGCGAGGTTCTTGGGCAGAACCGGGCTGTCGAGCTTCGACATATGGATATCGAAGACCTTCTTGGACAAAAGGTCCGCCGACAGAAGCCGTGCCTTCGCTGTCTCGAGATCCCGGAAGAACTCATCGACATCGAAGCTATCCAGGTCCAGCTGCTCAGCGACCTCCTTGGCAAGGCCCGCTGCATCGGATTCATCGAAGATCGAGAAGTTGCGGCCCAGACCCGCTTTTGCCGCCTCGACACGCAGAATGCGCAGCGACAATCCATGGAAGGTGCCGATCCAGGGCTCCCCTGTGATCCGCGGGTTCATCGCCTGCAGGGCGCCGATGATCGGCTTGATACGCTCACGCATCTCCTTTGCGGCCTTGTTGGTGAAGGTCACCATCATGATCGAGTTCGGGTCAGCCCCGAGGCCGCCCATCGACTGCGGCATCATCAGGTGGATGAACCGCCCGATGAGGGTCCTGGTCTTCCCGGAACCTGCGCAGGCGATGATCATGACCGGATCATCGGTCTTCAGCGCCGCGGCGCTCTGCTCGTCAGAAAGGGACCGCAGATATTCTATGGCGTCGTTGGACATGCCCTACTCCAGCTCGTTTGCCTGATTCTACAGGGGATTTGCGAAAATCGCTCAAGGTTTTCCCCATATTCCCGACAAGACCAAGCCCAAAATGCGAAAAACTAAAGTGCGGCACGACCCCATTGGGGATAGATTCAAGGAATACAGAGGGTCCAGCCCCGAAGATTGATAAAGGAGATCCCGATGAGCACTCGTGGCGAAGCGGAGAAGCTGCGCTCGGTCAATGTGAAGATGACCGACGCGATGAGCGATGAGCTCACAAGGAAGAACCCGAACCGCAGTAAGCTGGTGCGGGTCGTTCTGGCCGCCATCCTGAAGGCGCACGCCGAGGGGCAGCACGATGCCTTCGAGGCCGCGGTGGATGCCGCGCAGCGCAGCTCGGCGCGCGTGCAGAAGCTGACCGGCACGACCGGCATCGCCTGGCGCAAGGTCATCGTCTGGATCCCGGAACGCATGCATCAGGAGATCGTGGCGGAGATGCGCAGCCTGAACCTGCGCCCGGCCGACTTCATCCGCGGCGCCATCATCGGCTTCACCGGCGTTGACCCGACCGAGGGCATCATCGGCGACGGCCGCGAGCTGTGGACCAGCGCTGTGGTGGACGAAGGCCGCGAAACCAAGGAAGGCTGAGCAAAATATGCCTGCAGGTCTCTATTCCCTGACAAATCTCGCTGTTGCTGTGGCGGGGACCCTGATGACAAGCCCGATGGGTTCCTTGTCTCTTCCGGGCCGGATGCCGGTTGATGTGACACCTGAGGCCCGGCCCGGGTATGTCATCCGCATCCATTCAGGGAAGGATGAGCCGATTGGCCAGGTGATCACATCCCGTCCGGTGCCGGTCGAGATGGGCAAGCTTCCCGAAGACTTCCTGAATGCGGTGATTGCAGCTGAAGACGAACGCTTCCTCGAGCATACCGGTGTTGATCCGGCCGGCATCGCTGCCGCCGCGCTCGATACTCTTGGCGGTAATCTCCGCGGCGGGTCGACGATCAGTCAGCAGATGGTGAAGAACACCCTTGTTGGGAATGAGAGAAGCTTGGGGCGCAAGCTGACCGAGGCCATGTCGGCGGTGCGGGCCCATCAGAAATTCAGCCACCAGGAGATCCTGCGGCGCTATTTGCAGAGCGCCTGGTACGGGCGCGGGCTGACGGGCGTCATGCGGGCCCCCGAAGTCTGGTTCGGCAAGAGCTGGGCTGAGTTCTCGCTGGCAGAAAGCGCGACCCTCGCCGCCATGCTGAAGGGCCCATCGCTTTTTGACCCCTGGAAAAATCCGGATATTACCCGCGAGCGGCGCAATGCGATCCTGAAGGTGATGTCGCGCCACGGCTGGATCGATGAGGACGCCCTGGCTGCCGCTCTGGATGAACCGGTCCGGGCAATAGCGCCCGACTTGTCTGTCGAGGCCAGCCAGTGGGAGCAGCGCGCGGCAATGCTGGATCTGGAAGATCGCGAATTTGTCCCGGACTACGGGATTGCCCTGAGCACCATCGACAGGGATTGGCAGGACCTGGCTGAAGAGGCGCTTGCGGACGCGGTCCGGGAGGTTTCACCGGTGATTGCGCCCAGGAGGATCTCTGAGCCGCATGTCTCGGAGTTGCGCGCTGCGGCGGATGGCATTCGTATGCCTGCCGATCTGCGCGCAGCCCTTCCCGCAGGCTCCCCGTATCGCAGCGCCCTCCTCATTGAGGAAAACGAGCAAGGCTGGGACCTCTTTGTGGAAGGTGAGGGTCTGCAGCAGGGCGTGGTGCTCATGGATCCGCACCCGGAATACGCGCCGGCGCCGGGCGACCTGGTTCCGGTTGCGCAGCTTGATCACATCGGCGGCAAACCGGCCTATGATATCCGGCTCCCAACCCGGGTTGAGGGCGCCATCGTCATCCTGGACCCCCGCACCGGCCGCCTTCTTGCGACGGTTGGCGGCGTGGATGCCGGGCTGAGCGAGTTCGACCGGACACGCGCGCAGCGCCAGCCCGGATCCGTCATCAAGCCATTCCTCTATCTTGCGGCGCTGCGGTCGGGCTTCAGCCCGGAAAGCCCCGTTGAGGACATCGAACACACCTGGCATTCGGCTTCGGGCGTGGCCTGGCGCCCGCGGAATTATGACCACAGCCAGTCCGGGCTTATCCCGATGTACAGCGGCCTCGAGCGCAGCTCAAATCTTGCGGCAGCCTTTCTCATCAACCGGATTGGTGTTGAGGCGATGGCGCGCCAGGCGGAGGCGGCCGGGGTTTACCCGGAGGGCGGCATGCACCGCCACATCTCGGCCGCGCTTGGCACCTCGGAAACCACGCTGCGCGATCTCGCGGCCGGCTACGCTGCAATCGTCAATGACGGGATGCCGCGCAAGCCGCATGCGGTTTCCCGGATCACTGACGGAACCGGAGTGGCTTTCCAGGAAGATTTCCGCCGTCCCGGACCCGTGGCCAGCCGGCGCTCCATCGAAGACCTTCTGGGCATGATGCGCGGCGTCACCCGGCGCGGCACCGCCTCGCGGGCCTTTGGCAAGCACCCGGTGACGATCGCAGGAAAGACCGGGACAACGCAGGATTGGCGGGATGCCTGGTTCATGGGGGTCACGCCGCATCTGGTGATCGGTGTCTGGCTCGGACGGGATGACAACAAGCCGCTTCCCAACCGCATGGCGGGCGGAAGCGCTGCAGCTCCGATTGCCGCCGATATTCTGAAGACCGCCCTCGAACGCGGCCTGATCCGGGAAGATGGCTTGCGGGATGATGCGGTCAGCGCTTCGATCGCCTGGCCGCCGGTGCTTCACGAACAGGGAGCCTCAACATCTCCGGGCAGCACCCGCCAGGTGATCGCCGCGGCGAGCGCACCCCCGCTTTCCCCGGCAGGCGCCGAGGACGGAATATCCGGATTTTGGGGCGGGCTGGAAATCCGCGAGGCCGCGCCCATCCCGGAAAACCGGAACGGCGACCTCCTGAACCTCTTGCGCTAAACGAAGAGCTTTGAATTCGGGGGCTTGCCGCCCTGCGGGGAAATGGGGCAGGCTCGTCCGGAAACCGGATAACCTCAGGAGAAGACATGGCGACCGGCACTGTAAAATGGTTCAACGAAACCAAAGGGTATGGCTTCATTCAGCCGGATGAGGGCGGCAGCGACGTCTTCGTCCATATCAGCGCGCTGCAGCGCTCTGGCATTCAGAGCCTTCCGGATGGCCAGAAGGTTTCCTACGAGCTGGAAACCGGCAGGAACGGCAAGGTTTCGGCGGTGGATCTGTCCCTCGTCTGATCCCGCGGTACCGCTCACGCGAATGAAATCGAGCCTGGCAGACTATTCTGTCAGGCTCTTTTCCGTCTGCAGGCTGGCCTGCGGGCCGGTCCGGACCGCTTGGCACTCCGGAGAGCACCAAAGCGATGATGTCCGGATTGGCGTTCCGCATGTGCGGCAGGTTGACATGCCCCGCCTCAGAACTTCATGAACCGGCGGATTTCGCTCTCGTCGACATAGCCGTCAGCGGCATGGATGGCCTTGTTGCCATTGCTGTCGCGGACGATGCGCATGGCGCCATCATGGATCAGCGGCGCAAGCAGCAAGGGCAGCTCGTCTTCCCGGTAGCCTGAGATCAAGGCCAGATGCTCCAGCGGCATGGCAGGGCGCACCGCCCCGCCTTCCGCGCGCAGGTAGAACCCCGGATCCTCGATGCGGGCCGCCTTGGCACGCGCCAGGCGCGCGTGGGTGTTGACGATAGCCAGCAGCCCCAGAAGCTCCGTGAAGCTCACACCGGACGCGTCCCGACGCATCATTTTCACACGGCCGCCCTGAAGCGCTCCGCACAGGCTTACCGTATGCTGCAGCCTGCTGGTGTAGACGTCGCCAAGCTTGACCGAAAGGATGCGAAGCAGGCGCGAAAACTCTGCTTCATTCCCATCAATCTGAAAGGCAGTCATCCAGGCGCCGGTGCTCGGTGACATGTCCCGACCGATGCTTTCAGTTCCTGTGTTCATCTGCACTTTCCGTTTTCTTCGGGAATCCAACCATATGTGATTATTGGATTCTATATCTTGCCTATTTGTTTTTCAAACATTTTCCTCCCGCTCTTGTGCATTTATGCAACGGGCAAAGGGCCAGCCCCACTTGATCCTCCGCCGGGATTGTGGATTTCTTATTCAAATTTCTATCTGTTTTTCGCATAGCCGCTTAGTCTGGGCGCAACCCGGATCCTCAGATCCGAACCCCGGACACTCTAGGTTTGAATGTGATCTCCCGCGCCATCAGAGCTCTCGTGAATACGGCCGCCTGGCTGGCAGTCTGCGCATTCGCTGGACTTCTCATGTGGCGCCTGGCGGGAACCTGGGCTCCGAACCTCCTTCCCCACCCGGATATGCTTCCGATCATCTTCGGGGTGGCCTGCGCGGTCATACTGCTTGTGCGCATCTGCAGACACCTGCCAGGACTTGGCGGCAGCAGGCCGCGTTTCAATCCTGCCCGGCCGCCCAGAAATGGCCACCTGTTCGAGCACTGGGTCGCGGAGAACCTCCGGCGGCACGGATGGCGAGCCAGCGTGACGCGCGCCAGCGGCGACCAGGGCCTGGACATCATTGCGCGCCGCGGCGGGCTGACCCTTGGCATACAGTGCAAGCGCTATAGCGGTGCAGTCGGCAACAGGGCCGTCCAGGAGGCCTATGCGGGTCAGGCGCATTACCGCGTCATGGCAGCTGCAGTTCTGACGACCGGGCACTACACGAAGAGCGCCCGGGACCTATCACGCAGCACCGGCGTGCATCTGCTGTCGGTGAAGGACATCCCATCCATGCACAAGACAATCCGCAAACGCACGGTCCGGGCGGCATGAGGCCAGTCGGGGCAGCTCTACTGCCTATTCGCTGACCGATCCGGGGAGAAGCTGGGCAGTCAGCTTCTTGCAGAACCCTTCGAGGAACATGTTGCCCTCGGGTTCGGCCTCAAAGTCGTAAAGCTTCTGCTTCATCTCAGCGAGCTCCAGCTCGGAGAGATCGGCCTCCGTCTCCTCTGCGACGGCTTCAAAGTTTGAAAAGGCCGCCTCGAACAGATCGTGCTGGCCGTAGGTGGCCCGGCAGTTCGCAGCGATCGCCACCTGGACTGCGGCAGCCTTGAACTCCTCATTCCCCTCGGCGGCGGCCTGCGAGGCAGCTACTGCGAGGGCGATGGCCAAGATCGGCTTGCGCATTTTCATTCGCCCGCCTTGAACACTTCGCCGTCCGCATAGACGAGACCGCGGACGCAGGTCGACACCACGACATCCTCCGGCGCCACGTCGGCAAGGCGGGTGTTTGTATAAAGCCCCTCCTGCTTCACAGATCCGCCGGCTGCGATCTTCTGGTCGGGCTCAATTGCAATGCGGATGATGTCCCGGCCGAGCACGTCCTGGAACAGAATGCTGCCATCAATCATCCGGATGTCACGACCGCTCTCATTGCTGAGCTGGACGTTGAGTTCCAGACCATTGGAGTAGGCAACCTGGGTGACGGCCGCGTCATACTCCTGAACGGAGAGGACATCGCTGCGGCCACCACCACACTTGCTTTGCGCGCTGGCGGCGGCGCCGGATATGGATGCCAGAAAAACTGCTGCTGCTAAACTTAGACGCATAATACGGGTCCCGGAATCTACCAATGGGCTATGCCCTTGTTTGGCACCGAACTGCCCGCTGCGCAATCTATAGAAAAGGCGCCAGCCTCCATCTCCCGAAAGCTGGCGCCCAAGATGCGCAGATCCCCTTTATACCCTTCCAGGAAAGGCCGGTCTGTTAATGGGTCTCGATGCTGAGCAGAGAGCCAAGCCCTCCGGGGTTCATCATCGCGCCCATCATCACCTCAACGAGACCCACCGGCTCGATCGGGTTCATGGTTACACCGCCACGGCCGTTGCGGGCGATCCCGTTGATCCACTCCATGACCGGTTTGGAGATCTCCGACGGCGCCATGGCGGCCAAACCCGCCAGGCCGGCCGCATGCGCCGATACGGGCTTTCCGGTGCCGCGCTCGATCAGCTGCCAAATCCCACGGTCTTCAATCGAGAATTCCAGCCCCTCGATCTGAAGGTAAGGCAGGATGACCGCTGCCGGATGGCCGCCGGTCATGGCCATTGCGGTGCCCCCGCCCGCCCCTGGCGTGATGACCATTTCCAGGTCGAGATGCGCATCCTGCATCCCTTCCAGATCCGTGTTCGCCACCAGGCGAATGCGATCGGCCTTTGAGGAGAGCGACATCGCCGCCGCTCCGGTGACAACCTCGCTGCCGTTGGAGCCGATGCGGTCGCGCTGAGAATTGCTGAGCATCTCGCCCAGCGGGATCCGCAGCCCGGAAGCCGTGTAATGGAAGCCGAAGTTCCCGTCGGCAAGCAGCTGCACGATATTCGGAACCACCTCCTCCGGGTCAGTTTCCGCAAGCGCCTGCAGTCCGGCCGTGATGCCCTCATCGATCGAGAAGCCGTAAGTCACGTTTTCTGCCAGAAGCAGCTCATCGCCATCAGGCCCATAGGCAACCGCGCCAGTCATGGATGCATCCAGGAAAACCGGCTGGCCGGATCCGGGCAGGAAATTCGCCCGCCCTTCGGCACGACTCACGCGCCCGATGGAGCCATCAGCGGCCACTGCCACCCCCTCATGCGCCGACAACCTCGACACCATGAAGCATGGCGCATCAGTCAGGCCGGTGAAGGACATGCTGAGACGCTTGATGCGAATGACTTCCGGTCCGTTTGACGAGGTGCCGGCAGCAACCGCATCCATGACATCTTCAGGCGCACGCAAAACCAGATCGGCAAACTCCGCGTCCCCCAGATCCATCTGATCAGGGCTTGCGGCGCCGAACGGCGTGCAGCTGTCCTCAAGCATCAGGGTTTCCAGGAGTACGGCCGATTCAAAGCTGCCGTCCTGGAAGCTCAGGATGCCCTTGCCGTCATGCTTTGATTTGACGGTTCCCCGGATGACATTCACCTGGCCGCCCGGGCTAACAACGACACGATCGGCTTCAAGGATCATGCTGTCGCCGCGCAGGCTGAACCCGGAAAATTGAATGCCAGTTGCCGTGCCTGAGGCGATCACTGCGGCCGCGACATGGCTATCAGCGCTTTGCACGGCACTGCCGCGGGCAAAATCATCCGGCGTCAGGCCGAACAATCCCCGCTCGTCTTTCGCGGCCGCGAAGGAGGGCAGCATGAGAGCGATGGCCGCCGCTCCGAAAATTCCGTATTTCACTCTTTTTCCTCTTCGGTTTTCGCAGGAACATAGGTGCCAGACCAAATGCCGTGCGCTTTGTTTTTCGCATTATCCTCGGAACGCAGGTAGGGGCTGATGCCGGCGCCATTGTGCTCGACCATCAGGATCCCCGACGACACGCCGATTTCCGCCAGGTCCCGCCGCGACCCGTTGCGCAGTTCCAGGTCGCACCAGCCGTAGACCTCGCCATCCGCACCGGCCGCACGGTCCGTCAGATGGCATTTCAGCTCACGGCCATCGACGATCGTCTCCATGCCGCGCACAGCCCAGCCGGCGCAGTCGTAAGAACTGCCCTCAGATGTCTGGCAGGCATCCTCCTCAGACGGCGCGCGGACACCATCCAGCCGGATCAGCTGCCCATCGACATCCAGAAGATCTGCGGACCGGAATGTGACCGGCCCCTCCGCCAGACCGCCCGCCCCGGCTTCGACCGGCGCATCCAGAGACCGGACCTGTTCAGGAGCCAAACCGGCGGGCACGTATCCGATTTCCCCGGCCGCGCGCCGGAAGTAAGCCTCATCCGGCTCCTGCAGGTCGCTTTCTTCGGCCATCCTGGCCCGGTGGAGCGTGGACCACGCCAGGCGCAGCTCTGGAGAGGCGCCATCTTCCCCGAGAACATATCCGGCCGCGCCCGCGCGCTCCTTCGTGCCCCCGATCTCCTCGGATAGGGTGACAGCCTTTTCCGGAGCTGGCTTGGCCCGCGGGATCTCAACCACGACCTTCTCCTGCGGCAACACATAGGCCGCTGCGAGCGTGGCGCCGATTTTCTGAAGCTCGGCTTCGCCGGACGGCCCGTCTGGAACGGTGATGGCGTTGAGGACCGGCAGATCAGGCACGTCCGGGACCTCTTCGGGTGCCGCATAGCCCGCCACGTCGACCTGGCGGCCTGGGATGCCGGCCCAGTGCGAGACCTCATGCCAGGCGGCCATCGCCAGCTCGGGCACCCGCGGTTCGGCCGCCAGCCGCACCCGTTCATGGTCCATCCACGTCTGAGCCATGAAAAGCCCGCTGACCAAGAAGGAAGATGAGGCCAGCAGCGTTGGCAAATCGACCCGCTTAAAGGCTGTATAGTTTTTCGCGTTCATTGAGAGGCGTCCAATCCAGAAAGGTTTTGCGAAAAAGTATCACCTTCCTTGGCGCAGCTCAACGGAAAGATGCGGCGCGCTTTGCTGCCCAAGCCCCGCCCCGGACGGCAAAGCGCGCGGACGGGCCGCGCGCTCTGTGTGATCGATGGTAGGAAACCGCTTATCCGGCAGGCTTTTGCATGATGAAGGACTGCTCCTTCAGCTCCCGCACGAGGTCATTGATCACATTCGTCTGTCCTGCCTTCAAGCCGCGCTCGCCCATTTCCTCGATCCGGGCCATGCGGGTCTTGATCTCCGCTTCTGCGGTGCCGCCCGGGAACCGGGCTGCCAGGACCTGGCGTGTCGCCTTCGGACCGATCTGCTTGTAAAGCTCCGAGCGGAGCGCAACATCATCCGAGGTGGTTGAGAAGGCCCAAAGCTCGGCCGGGCCGAGGGTCAGCAGAAGCTCCTGGCGCACCTGACCCTTGCCCTTGATCTTGAACAGCACCCAGACCGGGGCGCCGCGCGAGGACGGGCCATTGAGGTTGTGGCGGAGGATGGCTTTTTCATTCTCGGTCAGCCGGTACATCTCGTCGAGATAGCTGACCGAGTTCTCCGAGCCCGCATTGCAGACGACGAGCGCGGTCGCAACTTCAACGATCGCTTTCGGGAAATCTTCGATCAGCTGCGATGCGACCTTGATGTCCACCTTGAATTTCCGGCCTTCGCGGGCATCCTGGAGGAGCTGATCGTTCACCGCGTCGATCGATCCGCAACGATGGTATTCATCCATGCAGAGGATTTTCGGGGTGTTCTTCATCTGGGTGGCGCGCTTGACGTGGTAGTCCAGGTACATGTCGGGGACATCCCCGCGCTTGACCATCCCTTCGATCTCTTCCGGATCGATGAAGAAGTCGCGGGTCATGACCTGACGTGCCAGCATGTACATGATGGCCGTTTGCCGCTTGGCGGCATCGCCGGAACCCCGCGCCGTGACATCCATCAGGTCCATAGAGACAACCCGCGCCGAACCGATCGAGTAGCGGGTGCAGCCTGCGAGGATCGGATAATCACGGGCGACCTCCGAGATGACGCGCTGGAACGCATTCAGCACCGGCTGGCCGGTCGCGGCATCCACTGCATCCCCGTAGATCGAACGCACCTGATCCTGCTGCGATGCGGTGACGAGATCCGGAAGGGTCGGCACGGCCTGGCGCTGTGCGATCTCCAGCTCCGCCATCCGCCCATGCTCCATCAGAAAGTCCACGACTTCCCACCAGATGGTTTCCGGCATGGCCTCAAAGCCCAGCTCATCAAGCGCCTTGTCGACCGCGGGCTGATCATCGCGCAGATAGCGGCGCGGCGACCGGTGGTCCATCATCATGTCATAGGCCATGTCGATGGTGGCCGAAATCAGACCGCGCATGGGGCCGGAGGGCGGATTTGCACCGTCAGACATCAGCAGGGACATGAAGTTGATCTGGAAGATCCGTTCCCCGGACATCGGCTTGCGCATGCCGGGCTGCGTGTCGAAGATATTGATCGCATAGCTGGAGTCGTTCTTCAGCTTCTGGAACAGAACCTCATGGCGGCGATCCGCCGGCAGCGCCTCCTGAAGAAGCGAAATCAGCCCCGCAGAGGAGGGCCCGATATCAATGATGGAGATCCGCGGCAGCTGCGGCGTGTCCCCGACGGCCGCATTGGGGGCAATGGCCGAAGCGAAGTTGACCGCGTTCATCAGCACGGATTTACCCGAGCCGGGCGTGCCAACGATCAGGCTGACCCATGTCGTCTGGAGTGAGGAGCCGGGCTGGTAGGCCCAGGGCTTTCCGGAACCGGTCCGGAACATCACCGCCCCGCTCTCCCACGGAGATGCCTGACGGCTCAAGGGCATCATCGACAGCACATCCCGCATCGGCCCGGCCGCAACCGGAGCAGTTGACGACTGGGTGACACCCGGCATGGTCGACATGACGGTGGCCATCGGGTCGCCGGAGATGCCGTCGACGCCACAGTTTCCCCAGCGCTTCACAGCTCCGGTGACAATCTGGGAGTTCCGGCGCAGAACATCCGGCTTGCCCGGTGGCGCCCAGGTCGAGAAAGACATCCGGAACCGGACGATGTTGTCCTCTTTGCCGTCGATCTCGCTGTTCAGCAGCAGCGCCTCGCGGATCCTGCGATTGTGGTTGCCGCCCGCCCAGGCAAAGATGGAGAGATACATCATCTTCAGGGTTTGAGCCTGAACCCCGCCGGACTCGATGCGCATCGATGCGCGCCACGGGATATCCATGCCCTTTGCGGTAATGTCGGCAACCAGAGAATTGAAGTCCGGCAGCACCTCCGGGGCGACCGTCATGTCGAACCCGTTGAAGACCATGTTCCCGATCCGGACCGACCGGTTGCTTTCGATGTAGCTGTCTTCTGTGGCCAGCTGCAGGTCGAAAGTCGGCACGGCGAGGTTCCCGAATTCCGTCGCGTTCATCTGCGCGGGCGTTTCCGGAAGCATGGTCAGGGCGCGCTTGCCCGGGTTCACCGATGGCGTGGCTGCGCCTTCTTTCGACCAGGCGGGCAGGATCGGATGCCATTCGTCCTTGGTCGGATAGGTGTCCGGATAGATGCCAGCGCGGATCTCCTGAAGCGCTTCGTGAACCCCCAGGACCCTGGACATCTGCCCCGCCTTGATCAATGTGCTGTTCAAGGCCTCAACCAGTGCGAGGTGACGGGCGTGCGCCGACAGCATTGCCTTGGAGGGAAGCTGGCCGCCTTCCATCACCGGCAGCTTGGCCATCCGCTCGCCGAGATTTTTCACATCCTCTTTCAGCTCCTCGCGGTCAAGTACCGCCGGGCGGGTTGTGACCGTGATCAGGCAGACTTCGCTGACCATTTTGGTCGAGAGGTTCGAGATCCGCTCCTGCAGCACGTCGTCGAGGTCGAGGCCGAGCCCATGCGCGCCGCGCTTGGTCCGGTTCACGATCCGCTCGATGTACTGCCGGGCGGCGTTGGCATCGCGCATGAAGTTGACTTCAATGGCATGGCCGGGTTTGGCGAAATACGACGCCAGCATGACGCGCAGCCGCTCCACCATCAAGGCGATCTCAGCCTCGCCTGGAGTTTCCAGGGCGCCCGCCACGTTGATCAGCGAGATCAGAGAGCCGTCTTTCAAGACCATGGATGTATCATCTTCCATGGTTTCCAGGCGGATCTGGTCCATCATGGACTCCTGAAGCACACCGCCAATCAGCTTCGTGAATACGTCGAAAACGCCCATTCTTCTTCCTTTTTCGCACTCATGCGGATGTCAAGATCCGGAACTGCCGGGCCCGTTCATCCGCTGGGAGATCCATGATCCCGTCAAGGGACCATAGTGCATTACGCTGGCGGCGGTGAACAACAGCAGACAGCAGGTAATCCACATCATTCCCGCCGAACAGGCTCGGTTCTGCCGGAATTGGAACCCCCATCTGCCGCAGAAGCTCCACGCTTTCCAGCGGCAGGATCAGTCCGCATTCCCAGGCCGCATCGACAACCAGCATCAACAGCTCGATGTCCAGCGGGCAGCGGACCGTGATGTTGCCGTAGTGGGCTGAGACAAGAGACGCCCCGACCTCTGCCAGCGCTTCGATAGCAGGCATCATGGCGGCCCGGTCCCGGGCGGCAATCCAGACGGCTTCCGCTGTCTGGCCGGGAGATTCCTTGCGGGCCGCCCTCAACGCCGAAGCCAGGATGTTTTCGGCCGCCAGGCCGACAGACCATGAGGCGCGCGCGGCATCGGCTCCGCCCGCGGCGGCCTCGAGGCTGCGCAGCAGCTGGCCGGTTGCGGAGGGGCACCATTTGCTGCCCGCGACAACGCCCTCTACGGAAACCTTGTAATGACGTGCGAGAAGCTTGATCTCTTCATCGATAAACCTGGTGCGGTGGGTGTCTCCCATTGAAGTGTTCAGCCCATTGGCGAACACCTGCACATGCTCCGGCACGTAGCCCTCACCCGGTTGGCAGACAGCCTTGTAAATGGCCGGCCGGCCGGTCTGGCGCATATTTTCCAGAAAGTCCTCAACGCTCTGGTGGTCCTTGCGATTGGCAATCTGCCAGATCGAGGAGGCCGGAACATCGTCTTCCGTGATGCGGCGCGCATAGCTCAGGCGCGGGAAGTGGAACGCCAGGTTGATGTGGTCATCAGGCGGCTCTTTACGCCCGCCGATGTACATCCCGGCCTGGTAGGTTCTGGTGAAATGCTCGATCACCCGCTTTTCAGATGACCCGGTGCGGGCAACCGCGGGCGCGTTCACCGTGGCAATCGCGGTGGCCAGAGATGCGGCACGCTCCATCTGGCTCTGGAATTCATGCGGGGACTTGTAGCGCAAATCGCCCATGTTGTCGCGCAGCGCTTCCTGTGACAGGCGGTAGACCCGATGCGCGATTGTGGCGATGACCGGCAGGGACTGATCGGGGCGTTTTCCGCTGAGGCCGAAGGCTGTTCGGATCTGGTCAATCGAGAGCTTCAGCCAGCTATCCGACCGCATCGTCATGCCGCGCAGCTCCTTGCTGATCGCGCGGACCTGATCGTAGCCCATGTCAGCCACCCAAAGCCCTGGCTCAAGGCGCTGCGGCACACCCTCGCCCGCAGCGGTGAATCCGGTTCCGGTCCGTTGCGCCTGCCAGCTGCCATCTTCGCCGAAAAAGATTACCCCAACATTGGAGAAGGGATCCTCACTGCCGGTACGGTCCTCTTGTTCAATATCCTGAAATTCAATGCCCATGGCGCGCTCCTCAAGCCGCCGCCACGGCCTCTGCCGCGGCCCGGATTTTCTCGAAATCGGGCGCGCAGTCCTGACGTATCGCTTGCGCAGCCTCATCTGCAATGACCTGAAACCCGCCGATGCTCCACGTCGACAGCCGCGACCCCTTCTTGAGACCCTCATACCCTTCCGAGAGTTCCGCAGGCCAGAACCGCAGGGACTGGTCGATGCGCAGGAGCGTTTCGCCCGCCTCCTTTTCCCCGATCAGCGCAGGCATCCCAAGGGCGGCCTCGAAAAGGGATTCCGCATCCTTGCACCCAAGTAGTTCGCGAAGACGCTGACGGCGGGCTTCGATGTCCGAAATCACTGCGGAAACATCGACAGGCGCATCATCCGGCGCATTACGCCATGCAAGCGCCACCCAGGCCAGGCGGTGAAGATCCTCCTGGCTCATGTCGGGCGCAAAGATCGGGATAATCCGCTTGCGGGCCCCGGCCCAGAGCGGGTGCTTGAGGTTGTGGCAAAACTGGCAGATGCAAGCCATGTCGGATGCCGGCGACTCGCGGTGCCCTTTCAGGTGGTCGATTTCCATCATTCCGGGAACCCTGACACCGCAGATATGGCATCGTTCCTGGTCCCGCTTCATGACCTCACCGCATTCCTGCGCCTGCGGCACGAGAAGAGCGGCATGATCAACGACCCTAAGGTTCATCGTCACAAGCGACGATTTCAGCATATCGGAAAGCATCGTTCCCCCAAGTGCATCTGACAGAGCCGCTGGCTCCCGGCACGCATTTTTCAGTCAATCCGGATGAAGCCCGTTGTCCCGTTAGTCACATCAGCGCTGGCGCCAAATATGGTCGCCACGCCGGATGACAGGAGAGACGGCAGAGCAACGAGGCACGCCCCGCACAGGATCAGAACGAAACCCGTCGAAATGGAGCTGGAAGGATCATTCGGGCTTTTCGAATGCGCGTAGAATTTCAGAAACCCGCCGATCACCAGGCTTACACCGAGAAGAAAGGCTCCGACGGTAATGAACCTGGTCCCTTCGACCGCCTGACCGGTCATGCCGGTGGCAATTTGGCCAAGATCCAGAGCTTGCGCCGCAGCGGCCCCGGCTGAGACCAGGGTTGCGGCCAATGCCTGAAAGGCGCGGGCCGACGTGCGGATCAAGAATTTTGCCTTCATAGCTCTGCCCCCGAAGCGCCTAAGCGCCAATCATGATTGGCGCTTAGTTTTTCGCATTTCGCTTAGTTCAGCGAGGTGAAGCCGCTGGTGCCATCAGTGGTATCCGCGCCGCTGCCGAACACGGTCGAGATACCCGACCCCAAAACTGCAGGCAGCGCGACCAGACCGGCGCCGACAAAAATCAGGATGAAGGCGGTCGACATCTTGTTCGACGGATCGTTGGGGTTCTTGGTGTTGGCATAGAACTTCAAGAAGCCCGCGATACCGATCGCAGCGCCCAGGAGGAAGGAGATGACGGTCGCAAAGGACACAGCTTCGGTGGCCTGCCCGCGCAGCCCGCTCAAGATGGCACCGGCGTCCTGAGCCATGGCGGGAGCCGCAATCAGGGCTGCCGCAGTTGCCGCCGCTGCGAGGGCGGCACGTTTCTTCCAGGTTTTCATGTTCAATCCTCTCATAAACCTGCACGGCAGCGATCCGCATTCCCGGGCCGCCGCAATCTTCTGCATGTAGAGAATATGCGAAAAACTGAGAAATTCCCTAGTGCGCATTCGTATCCCGGCCAACGCAGATGTGGAAAACTCGGCCGGCCGGGCCGGAACTTCCCTTCCGTAACGCCTGGCCACTTATTGCCGGTTACACGCAACCATCTATTTTTATTTGTTTTTTCTATCCTGTATCGCTGTAACGGCGGTAACGGCAGGATTGTATGTAGAGGGGAGAGACTCTCCGTGAGTCCGGAAATATCCCTCTCTCTTCTTCTATATATATCTATTACTATCTACCTGATACATAGATAGATAAATAGAAATAAAGGGATAAAATCAATGACTTACAGGTGGATCTTCATCCGTAACGGACTGTAACGCTGTTACCTCGTTGTTTTTATTGTCTTTTTTGGTATTTTTCATATCCATGCAGGAGCCGACCGCCGCTCCAGCCTGGCGGATCCGGCCTCTCCGGGTTCCGGATAATATCTATTTTTTGTTTGTTTTCAGTGACGTAACAGTGATGAGGGGTGATCCGAGCATTTCGCGAAAACTTCCCCTCTTGCTTTTTCGCATATCAGGACTGATACTTGCCCCGACACACAGAACAGCGAGATTGCAAAATGGGGGAAGTGATGGCCGCATCCGGCTTCGGGCATGCGTCCGGCAAGGCTCCGGTTCGAAAGACCGGTCCCTGGCAGGATGAGGATGTCCAGCTCCTGATCCGTCTTTGGAAAGATGGTCATTCGAATTCCGAAATCGCAGAAAAACTGGGCCGCCAGGAGAACGCTGTAGCGATCAAAGCTTCGCGCTTGCGGCTGCCGCCCAAGTCGGTTGCCGGCGAGCGCATGTCTGCAGAGAATGCGAAAAACGGTAATGCGAAATTGCGGCCTTGCCTCACGTGCCAGAAAACCTTCTTCTCGGAAGGCTTCGGTCACCGGATCTGCGATTCCTGCAAATCCACTTCAGCCTGGTCCTCCGGTGATTACGCCGTGTCCTTCGGAGGGAGTTTCTGATGGCCGCAAATGCGAAAAAGAATGCTGCGGTCAAAATGTCCCGCGAGGATATCATCCGGGCGTTCTCGGACCTCAAGGACGAGGTCAAGAGCCGCTATCGCATCGATCATGCGATCGCCGATCTGACGGGTGCCCAGCTGCGCCAGACCGGGCGCACCTTTGAAGCCCTCTGCCCGTTCCATGTCGAAAAGACCCCCTCGTTCAAGGTTAATCCAAGTCGTGGCAATTACCGCTGCTGGGGCTGCGGGGAGAATGGCGACGTCCTGCGGCTGATCATGGTCACCCAGAACCTGGACTTCCAGCCCGCCATCATTTTTGCAGCTGACAAGATTGGCATTCCGGTCCCCGACCAGATCCGCAGCTTGGTGGAAGGCCGAAAGCCGGCCGGTCCCAAGAAGAAGCTCGTCCGTTACGAGAGCTCCAAAGTGCGCCCGGCGCCCGGAAATCTGGCGGATGCCGGGATTATCCCTGTCCCTGCCGATGTCAGGCGTCCCGCGGCGAAGCGTGACTTCCAGCTCTGGAATAACCGCGGCACATACGGAGACCGGGACCCGGCCGTTAAGCGGTATTTCCCGCAGATGGTTCATGAGTACCGAAATGCGGATGGGGATCTTCTCATGTGCATTCTGCGTGTCATGGGCCGTGACAAGAAATTCTTTATCCCTGCCCGCCTGATGGTTCCTACCGAGGATTGCCCGGAGCGCCTTCTGGAGAATGCCACGCACGACGGCAAGCGGCTTGCCTGGGTCTCGATCGGACCGAAGGTTGGCAGCGCAAGGCCGGTCTATGGCATGGAAGATGTGCGCGGCTGGAACGCTGCGGGCGGCAAAAACGTCCTCATCGTTGAGGGCGAGAAGACCCGCGATGCGGCTGCCCGCATGCTGCGTCAGGCCGACCCCGAAGGCAAATGGCTGGTGCTCACTCCGATGGGCGGGTCGAAATCGGCGATCTACGCTGATTGGGGACCCTTCTTCGATATCGTGGGCGACCGGAAGATCAACATCATCCAGTGGCCCGATGCGGATAAGCCGCTGCAGCGCCCGGACGGCACGGTCGAAGACCGTCTCAAACAGGCCGTTGACCAGATGCAGTCCGTGATAGCGCAGCGCGCCATGGACCGCGGCGTTCTGGACAACATCGTCCTCGGCCAGGTCAGGCCTCCCAAGGATGTTAAGTCCGGATGGGATGTCGCCGACGCTGAGGAAGAAGGCTGGGCACCGCACGAGCTAATCAATTTTATCAAAAAGAACTCCATGAGGACGAATATGGCCAACCTCGAACTGCGCAAGACAGAGACCCCGAAGGACATGGACGCATCCGGCCTGGAGGAGCCGGAAATGGCCGCCCCTTTTGAGCTTGCCGGGGAACCGGCAGCTCAGGACGACGATATTGATTGGCTGGAAATGATTGATGAGACGCTGGCTGATGGGTCTGACGGCAGCGAGACGGCGCCCATGCTCGACGCTCCGGAAATTGAAGACGTTGCGAGCGAGGATCTGATCTCCCCGGATGAGGTGGACCAGCATCAGGAGATCGAGGAAGAGAACGCCGGGAATCGCGCTTTCAATAGTCATTTCCGTTGCCTGGGCTACCTGGACACCGTCAACGTCTTCATGTCGCTGACCTCGGGCCAGGTGTTTGAGCTGGCCCCCAAGCAGATGAACTCAACCTCGCTGCTGCACCTGGCACCTCTTGACTGGTGGGAAGAAAACTTCCCCAAGCTGAACCGCAACGGCCAGCCTGCAGGCCCGGACTGGCAGCGCGCGGTGGATTTCCTGATTCAGGCCACCTACAGTGCCGGAGTTTGGGATCCGAGACTGCGCTGCAGCCAGGGCGCGCGCCTTGACGGGGGAACAGTGGTATTCCACACCGGCTCACAGCTCTACGTCGATGGCGAAGGCAGTAAGCCGCTTCACGAGTTCACCGGCCAATACGTCTACACGGTTGGCCCCCGCACGCGGATGCCGGACGTGGTAACCCCGTTTACCGCCGACAGTCCCGAAGTGCGTCAGCTTCTCGATATCATCTGCAAGCTGGACTGGCATCACGACCGCCGGGAGTTGTCGATCATGGCGCTGATGGGCTGGATCGCAATTGCTCCGATCTGCGGAATGCTGCCGTGGCGGTCGCACATCTGGCTCGACGGGCCGCGCGGATCCGGTAAATCCTGGGTAACCCGGAATATCGTCGGCAAGGTGCTGGGTGACTTCGCGGTGAGCGTGGTTTCCAACTCTTCCGAGTCCGGCATCAGGAACTTCCTGGTGAACCGCTCCGTTCCCGTCATCTTCGATGAGGCGGAGGGTGAAGATATGAAAGACAGGAAGCGGATGGACGACATCATCAAGATGGCTCGCTATTCGTCGACTGAGGATGACGCTGTTGTTGCGCAGGGCGTCTCGGGCGGCGGGGCCGCACGGGGCTACAAGGTGGCGTCAACATTCATGCTGACGTCGATCGTTCCGGGCCTGGAGAAATCCGCGGACCAATCGCGCTTTGCCCGCCTCAAACTGTCCTCCGGGCGCAAGCACGACGGCTTCAAAAATGACATCGAAATCCCTGCTCTGGATCTGATCACCAAGGAATTCTCTGATCGGTGGATCGGCCGTATTCTGACCCGCGCCAAAGACTACATGGCGACTTACCGCCATATGGTCCATGCTCTGAGCTGCCTGGGTCTTGAGCGCCGCCTCGCAGACGTTTTCGGCAGCTTTGCGACCGGGTGCTGGCTGATGATGCGTGAAGGGACACCGGAAAACGAGCAGGAGGCTGTCTCCTTCATTGCAACCGAGTTCAACGTGATCGAGCAGCTGACCGACTTCAGTGACGTGGTCTCCGAAGACAAGGACCACACCCGCCTCTTCGCCGCGCTCCAGTCACATGAGGTGCGCCTGGATGGTCAGAACAATGCCGGCGCGCGCTCTGAGTTGCTGGGCACCATTCTGGAGAGCGCATGCGGCTATGAAGGCAATGATGATGCGATGCTGAACGGTGAAGAGGCGCGCAAGGTCCTTCTGCGCTACGGCATCCGGCCCGGCGTCGGCGATAAGCCCGCCCAGGATGGCGACGTGGCCACCACCGTGCTTATCCACAAAAACTCGCAAGCGATCCGGAGCATCCTGGAGAAGACCCCTTACGCGCACTCCTACCAAGATGTTATGCATCAGGCAGACGATGTGAAAATGGGAAAAACTGTTCGTTTTGGCAGCGGCATGCCGCCATCCCGTTCCATCATCGTCCCGCTGAAGCATTTCTCGATTGGGGTCGACAACGGATGAGCATGAAAAACAGGTTCGGGGGCACTGAAACGGCCCTCGCACGCCATGAGACCTATCAGACCGGTTTCAAACGGATGGCGATTGCGGCCATTGTTGCATCCGCTGCGGCCGTAACCGCGACCGGTGCGGCCTGGTGGGCCTTCACCCAGAAGCCGGAGCCGCGCTACTTCATTGCCCGCGAGGATGGTGGCATTATCCCCCTGACGCCGGTCACCCAGCCCTACCTGAACGACGGGCAGGTCACCAACTTCGCCGTCGAGGCGATCACCCGGTCCCTGACCTTCAACTTCGTGAACTGGCGCCAGGATCTGGCGGAGGCATCGGAGTATTTCGAACGCCCCAATGGCTGGAACAACTTCCTGCAGGCCATCGAGGGATCCGGGATGCTGGACTTCGTCCGCAACCGGCGCCTGATCTCCAGCGTTGTCGCCAATGGCGCCGTTATCGTCAAATCCGGCCCGGATGCGACCGGCCGCTTCAGCTGGGTCGTGCAGGTCCCGATCACCATCACCTATCAATCGTCCTCCGAACAGAGCACGGAAGACCGGATGGCCGAAGTTCAGATCAGCCGTCTGCCCACATGGCAAACATCGCGTGGCGTCGGGATCACCCGCGTCCTCGTCAAGTGATCCGGTTTTGCGAAAAAGGAAGCACCAGATGACCAAAACCAAACTTGCCGCTGGCGCCGCAGCCATCGCCCTGCTGTCCTGCACCGGGATGGCTCTTGCGCAACAGAATCCGTCCTCCGCGGGCACTTCCCCCGCCGCGGAAATGGGCGGCCAGGCCGACGGCAGCTCCGGGATTTTCTCGGGCTATGTGCCGTCGGCCGCACCCCGGGGGATGGCCACCGGCGGCAGCGCCGTGCCAGCCGCACCCACGGATGCAAACGGCAATCCGCTGCCAAAGCTGAACGATGGCAATCAGCTCAACGCGGACAAGATCGATGGCTTCAATCAGGCCATCGAAAACAACTTTCCCATGACGCCCGAAATGGTCCGTAAGTTCCGCGATATCTATGAAGCCAACCAGCGTGCGCTTCTGGAACGTGAAGAGCCGGATGCGCGGGTCGATGCAGGCTTTATCAGCCTGGAGCCGGGCGAAACGCCTCCGGTTCTGACCCTGGCGCCCAGCATCGCCTCGGTGATCGGGTTTTACGATGTGACCGGTCAGCCCTGGCCGATCACGCAGTATGTCGTGGGCTCCGGCCAGGATTTCGAGGTCATTCAGCTCGGCGAGCAGGCCAACAACCTGGCGATGACCCCGCTGACGAAAGTCGGGTTCACCAACCTGGTCGTGATGCTCAAGGGGCAGGCCAAGCCGGTTGTGATGCGCGTCGGCATTTCCAATGAGACCGCTCATTTCCGCCATGACATCCAGATCATGAGCCAGGGGCCCAACGCCAAGATCAACACGGCCGTTGCGTCTGACAGCGTGACCGAGGCGGGCTCTGAGCTGCTGCTCTCCTTCCTTGCCGGCGTCGATATTCCCACGCAGGCAAAGCCGGTGGCAATCCAGGGCGTCGATGCCCGCGGATGGCTGATGGGCGAGAAGGTCTACCTGCGCTCGAAGCACCCGCTGATGTGGCCCGCTCACACCAATGCCATGTCCGGCCCGGACGGCATCCGCGTGTATGAAATCCCGCGCAGCTTTACGGCGCTCTTTTCCGTCGCTGGCCAGATGGTCCGTGCCGACGTTGTCCTGCCCTGAGGAGCCAGCAATGACTGACAATCCCAACGAACTGGACCACATCCCCGAGGTTGAGGTCATGGAAGATCCGGCGCCCGTGCGTCACAAGAAAGGGCTGCCGCCGTCGCTGAAGCTGGCAAGCATTTCGGTCGTGGCGATGGTCGCGATTGGTTGCGGGATCTTCTACAACACGCAAAAGCAGGTCGAGCCCAGCAAGACGCCCCGCGCGGCCAGCCTGGATTCCACGCCGGGCGGTTCCGTCCAGCAGGATAGCCCTGAATATCAGCAGAGCCTGCAGGAGCTGAATGATCGCCGGGCGCAGCGCGCCGCAGAGCTGGGCGTGACATCCGTTCCCACCCCCGAGGGCATCCTGAAGCCTGTCGATGAGCCGGTGCAAATCGAGGATATCGCGGTCGAGGAAGAAAAGCCTGAGCCGAAACCGGAGGTGAAGCGTCCTGTTGTGACCGAACGCCGTGTGCTGCCCCGTCCGGAACCGGCGCCGCAGGTTGCGGAACGCCGGCGGGTGCCCGTCGCAGTGAAGCAGCAGCCCCAGCCCGTGATGGCCCCGGGTGCAGCTGACGAGCAGGAGAACCCGTATGTCGCACTGATGTCGAACCAGATGAAAACGGTTGCCAAGACTTTTGCCACCTCCGGGATGGCTCAGGGCGAAGTGTCGATCCCGAACGAGGGATCAGACGCAAATGGCACCGGCTCCGGTGCCGCGGCGCAGCCTGCAGATGGCGGCGCGGCAGGCGGTGGTGCGGCTGAGATGATCCTGCGGCCTGGCGATGTCCTCTATGCTGAAACGCTGACCAATGTCTCTTCGGACATGAACTCGCCGGTGCTTGCGGAAATTGTCTCCGGTGACTTCAAAGGCGCCCGCCTGACCGGCAGCTTTACGGCTGACAAGACGGCAGACCGGATGGTTGTCAGCTTCACCAACATGACCACCAAGGACGGCACGGTCTATCCCGTGAATGCCTTCGCGGTTGATGGCGCCACCGCGGAAACCGCCGTGGCAAGCGATGTGGAGCGCCGCTACGTGGCGCGCTATGGCCCGCTTATCGCCGCGACCTTCATCAGCGGCTATGCCCAGAGCCGGGCGCAAACCGCGCAGACCGTGATCGGAACGGGTGACAACGCTACCGTTGCCACAGGGTCCGCCAGCGCCAAGCAAAGCATGTACGCCGGTGCGGCCAATGCTGCGAGCGCCATTTCCTCGGATATCCTGGCGAATGCGCCGAAGGGTCCGAAAATCATTCTGCGAAACGGCTACCCGATCGGGATCATCTTTATCGATCCCGTCGAGAAGCTTGCCCAATAATCACCAGAGCATCATCGGGGGAAAAGATGAGCAAGAAAAGCGCATCCACCGCTCAAATCCAGTCTGACACCGAAACCGGCATCGTTCTGGCAGGCAGCGCAAATGCTGAAGAAGTCCAGGCACGCCACCACGAGCTGCTCGACGGCAAGGCTATCGACCAGGCGACGTCCGACCTGGGCAAATTCGAGGAGCGTCTGACGCATCTCTCCAATATGTCGACCATCTTTGATGACGACGAGGATGCGGGCCCCATCAGCATGGGCGGCGGCACATCTGCCGTTGTGCCCGAAGCGTCGGCCGCACCGCTGCCCGCGGCGGATGATGCGGATCTCGATGCTGAAGAGGATGCCGTTGTGATCGGCGGCCTGGCTGATGAGGATGGGGATGACGATCTTCTGGGCGATGTCTTCCCAGAAGGTGATGACCTGATGGCGCCCTTCGCCGATGACGCTATCTCCGGCGCCCAGGATACGGCCTATGCCGAACCTGATCTCCAGGAATTCACCATCCCCGGCGATGATGAGCTGCAGCAGAACAGCGCGGCTTCGGATACCGCCCTGGCACATGCGGACGCCGAAGATGAGGCGATGGATGATCTGTCCTACCTGCATGATGAGCTGGATGGCTCCGATGCACTGGATGATCTGTCCGGCGAAGACGAAGCGGAGGCGGAGCCTGCAGCGCAGGACGGCTCCACAGAGGAAGAGCCCGCGCCACGGCATGACGTCCTCAATGTGGCAACCACCGAGATGTCCGAAGCCGAAGATCAGAGCCTTTCCAGCCTGATCGGCGTGCAGCCCGCTGCGGAGATCGTCTCCGGCGATGAAATGCAGAGCGAAGCCGATCCGGCGGAAAACTGGATTGATGATCTGGATGACGCGCTGCCGGAAGCCGAAGATGGTGCTGTCGACATTGATGAGCTGGATGCGGCGCTGAGCGATGCCATCCAGGACACCGGTGCCGCGCCAGCGGAAACCGAAGTCACCGGATCGGATGATGACTGGCTGTCGATGGATGACATGCCGCGCCCGGACTGGGCCGACACCGCAGATGGCACCAGCGTGCCCGGTTCGGCCTGGCAGGATGACGCCTCAACGTCGGAGAGCGCGGTGTCCACGCTCGCTGACGATGGCGATGACCTCCAGCCCTGGAGCGTTGATCCGGATGAGGGATCGTCCGGTGACACCCCGGTCAAAGATGTGGATTTCTCGGATGTGGAGGTTTTCACAGAGCCTGAACAGACCGATTATGCATCCTATGAAACGCCCGTCGATGATTACCGCGACGGGTATCAGGATGACGCCGCTGAGGCCGTGGCGGCCCCCGCTGTTGAAGAAGGACCATCGGGCGTGAGCGAAAAAGAGAACAACACTTCCGGTATCATGGATGACATGGAACCTGACGCCGCTCGGAGCGAGGCGGTCGACGACAGCTGGTTTGATGCCGGCACACCGGATACTGCCGAGGAGACCGCTCCTGCGCAGGTGCCGTCCGCAGCCGATGCGGGGCAGCAGGATGCTCCGGCTCCCGCCGCTGAACCCAAAAGCAAGCGCGGACTTCTGATGTTCGCAGCAGGCGCTGTTGCCCTCGTGATTGCTGCATCCGGCGGATACCTGGCTCTGAACAAGCTCTCCTCCCCCGCAGCATCGAGCGCTACCCAGGCACAGCTGCCCGCCCCGCAACCGGTTCAGGTTCAGGCTGAGCAGACCATTCTCCCGGCGGGCACGGCTGTTCCGGCAGAGGATGCTCAGTCAGAGGGTGGCACGTCGCAGACGGATGACCAGGAGAACGCGGCTGCTGCGGACACCGGGACCCCGGATCCGGTCACGCTGCCTGAGGCAGAACTGCCTGTCGACAACGGCGATCTTTCGGAGCTGATGCTTGAAGAGATCGCGGCGCCGGGCGCTATTGAGGGCGAACAGGCTCCCGCAAGTGAAGCGGCAAGCAACCTGAATGACCTGACCGAAGATCTGGCCAGTGCGGCCGAAGGCGATCTGGATGCGTTGTTCCTGGACCTGCCCAGCGAGGAAGCTGAGCCCGCACCGGCGGCGCCTGTGCTGAATGAGGAAGTCTTGGCGGACTATGCGAAAAAGGATGAAATCGCAGAAATCCGCAACGCCATCGACCTGATGTTCGAAACGGTCGAAACCCTGTCGGCCGAGGTCGTGGAGCGCGATGCTGCAATCGTCTCGCTGCAGGAACAGCTCGCCCTGGCTGAGGCAAAGGCGCAGCGCGCGGAAACCCTGGCGCTTGGCCAGAACGAGGTTCTCGCCGAGTTCCTGCGGGTCAAGGAAAAGGTCGACATGGCCGAAAACCTGATCGTCGACCTGTCCCGTCGGACCGCCGCGATGGAAACCGCAGATCCTGCTGACCGGGTTGCTGTGGAACGTTCGATCACGGATCTGAACGAGCGCCTCGAGGGAATGGCGCGTGATCTGGGCCTCATTGCGCGGGTCGCCATTAACGGCAGCACCGCCAAATCAGGCGCCGCCACTGCCGCCGCCGCGGGCGTCCCGGGTTCGGACTCAGTCTATGTGAAGTCTCCGGGCGGCATTCCGGCACCCGGCACGAAAGCGCATGTCCCTTCTGATGTGAAGGTCGGCGATTTTGTCGAAGGCTACGGCTATGTTCTGCAGATCATGCCCACCTCGGAGGGCGGCAAGGTTGTCGTCATGGAAAACAAGTCGGTCCTGATCCCGGGATGATACTGACGGGGCGGCTGCGGCCGCCCCTTCGACCTCAATGCGAAAAGTGAAGCCGGAGCCCTCCAATGGTCGATCTCCTTAAGATCATCGAAAACCTTGTTGCTGCGATCTCACCGGGCGGCGGCGGCCTGACCGGCCTGCTGTATGTGCTGTCCTGGATCACGGGCATCGTGATCGTGATGATGTCCATCAAGGCGGCTTCCAAGCGCAGCGAGATGGGCCGCAACGCCGGATCCTGGGCCTCTCCGGCCTGGTCCTTCATTATCGGCGTCTGCTTTATCGCCCTGCCCGGCCTGACCTCTACGATCGCGCAAACGATCTTTGCTGAAGAGGCCCATGACGCCGCCTCCATCTTTGCCTATGCCCCGTCGACCGTGGGCTTGTTTGAGGCGGATACCGCGGGCAGATCGATGATCGTTGGCATTGTCACGGTCGTGCAGTTTGTTGGGCTGATCGGCGTCATGCGCGGCCTGATGCTCCTGCGTGATACTGCGATTGGCGGCGGGGGCGGCCCCAAGACGTTCGGTCCGGGCATGACCTTTGTCATTGCCGGCGTGCTTGCGGTCAACTTTCCTCTGGCGGTCAGCGTTATTGAGCAGCTCATCACGGCGAGCGCGCCCTGAGGCTTACCGGGCGGATCAGAGACACGGAACGGGAGTTGATGAGGGCGCTTGCGCCCTCATTTGCGTTCCAGCCCGCCTAGACGCTGCCTTGATACTCCCAGCAGATGAAGTAGCGTGGCCCTTGCATAATCTGATGGATGGGGTCCGGATGGCCGACACCTGTATCTTTTGCCGGATTGCCCGGGCGGAGCTGCCAGCACACAGGCTTTTTGAGGACGATCTCGTGCTTGCGTTTCTCGATCTTCACCCGATCCGTGAAGGTCACGCCCTGATCATCCCCAAGCAGCACCATCCCTGGTTCGATGACCTCCCGGAAGCCACCGCATTACGGATCATGTCTACAGGGCAGCGGCTTGCACGCGTGATGAAACGGGAATGGGCGGCAGAGCGTGTTGCCTTCTTCTACACCGGAATTCATGTGCCGCATGCTCATGCGCATGTTGTTCCGATGATGGACCGCCACGATGTCACATCGGCGCGGTATCTCGAGGAAGGGCTCGATAAGTTCACCCTGCCACCGAACCCGGGCGGCATAGCGCTTTCACTGACGGCAGACCGGATTCGTGCCCGGATGTCTGATCCGGACCGCCCTGCCACGCAAAAAGCCGCCCCGTAAAGGGCGGCTTCAGATCGGCTTCACGAGTCCGGTTTACTGCGGAAAGCGGATCTCCTCCCCCTCCTCAACGGTCATGGACCTGCGGCGCTCCTCGACAGCGGCCATCGGCTCATACTCATCTTCCAGATCAGGCTCCGGGAAGCAGATGCGCTCATGGCCGCGCAGGCGCAGGATCGAGCGGGTCGCGGCCACGTAAAGCGCATTCCACTCTTCGAGCGCGAGCGTCTTGTGCTTTTCGGATTGTGTGGCCGCTTTGCGGTACCGCTTGCCCATCGTCCCGACGTCTTTCCAGTCGGCGCCGAGCTGCACCGCTGGCCACTCAAGGCCCTTGGAGCGGTGGGCGGTGCAGATCATCACGGCCGCGTCGCCCTGGTCCTTGCGCTGATGGCTGGATAGCGCTTCGATCTGCGGGACCATTTCCCCCTCGACGAGGTTGACCAGTTTCATCAGGGACTGGTCCGCCTCCTCCGCTTCCATGCGCAGCTCATCCCAGGTGTCGTAATGCTTGAGATCGGCAGACTGGACCTTGTCCGGGCGGCCGTCGAACAGCGCCTGGGCGGAGCGCACGTCCTGCAGAAGCCCCTGCATGTTGTCGACATGCAGGCTCATCCCTTTGCGCATGCAGTTCAGCGCCTCGTCGATCATGCCCAGGTTTGTGCGGCACACGATTGCGATCTTGGCGCCCTCATGACCGGTGATGTTGCCGGAGCCGGCGCCGATCAGGCGTTGCTGCGGCCCGCCGTCCGGACGGGTGTTGAGAATGTGCCGGGCGATTTCTGCGATGTCTTCCCCGAAGCGGAAGGACTGGGTGAGGTACTTGGTTTCACCAGGCAGCAGGTCCAGCGCGTTCTCCGCGCCGCGCCAGGAGTAAATCTGCTGGTAAGGGTCGCCCACCGCGATGATCGGAAGTCCGGTTTTGGTGATGATCGAGCGCTGCACCGGGTTGATGTCCTGGGCTTCATCGACCATCAGGTAGCGGAAGCTCGAAAAGGCTGCCCCGCGCAGGTCGGCGTCCAGATCGAGAGCCTTGAGGTACATGTCGTGGCTCATCTCCTGCTTCTCCAGGTAATGGGACCACAGCGCCTCCGCCATATTCATCAGCGGTGTCGCCAGCCGCTGCATCGCATCCCGTGCCTGTTCGCGCTTACGGGGGTCACGGATCATGTCCGGATCGCCAAGGGAGCTGACCAGCGCCTCTTCACCATGGCTGATATCGAACTCCTCATGGGAAGAGTTGCAGAAGGCCGAAAGGGTGCGGCCGACGGCCGAGGCAATACGGTAATCGTTCCAGCCCTCGACATTCGGAATGTGGAACCGGGACATGATGCCGGTCTCGCGAATGGCGCGCGCATTGATGGTGATCGGCTTTCCGATAACATCCCGCACGGCCCCGAAAGCAAGGCTGTGCATGGTTGAGGCCGAGCACTTCGTCATGGCCAGCTTACGCTTCGCCTCATCAGCGATCGACTTGTTGAACGCGAGGTAGACACCGCGGTTCTTACGGGCGCTTGCGACGGCTTTCAGCGTCGTGGTTTTACCTGCGCCCGCGAAAGCGATCACCTTCAGGTTATCCGAAGGGCCCATTCCGGCGGAATAGTCCTGGATATCCTGTTGTTCATGGGTCAGCCGCATTTTCGGACTCCGATTATCTTTTTCACATATTCTGTGAAGCTACGGCGGGCGTGTGAAAACACAAATGCCGCAAGTGCTAGTTTATGGGGATAACAGGCGTTTCATCTAATTTTTCACGGATCCGGCAAAAAGCGGCCTGACCCCTGCCTGATCGGGTATTTAACGACGTAAACGACTGTTTTATCGTGCTTTTCATCAACTATAGCGTGCCAGATTCCCGCGTATTGCAAGGCGGAATGGCGTTCAAAGTATTTCCAGCGGGGAGTCTTGCGGACAATAAATGGTTTGGGTTTTTCGCAGACCTTTCTAATATGCGAGACAGGATATTTTTCAGCAACCCGGAGAAGGGCAATGAAACGGAAGATACAAATCTCCCTCGTGGCTTCGACGGCCCTGGCCGCTGTCCTGGCACAACCAGCGATCGCGAACGGCCGTTCTGACGGGTCTGATGTCAACTCCCTGAACAACCCGTCCTTTGACGCATACACGTCGACGAACGGCTCGGGGGATAACCTGGGGTCGCACGTCGCGACGCGGGATCTGAACATGGATGGCTATTCCATCTTCAACCTGGCCGACCCGACCAATCCGCTGGATGCGATCAGCCTCAAGTATCTGCAGGACTACGTGTCTGCCAACGGCGACAACCTTGGCAACCACACGGCCACGCAGGTCATCAATATGAACGGTTTCGGCATCTTCCAGCTGCCGGCGCCGTCAGGGCCGACGCATGCGGTGAACCGAGCCTATGTCGACACGGCTGTGGCCGGGGCAGGCGATGATCTCGGCAACCACACCGCGACCCAGAACCTGAACATGTCGAACCGGCGGATCGTCAACGTGGATGATCCGGTCAACGGCGCTGATGCGGTCAACTACAACTTCCTGCAGACCTATGTCACGGCCAACGGGGACCACCTGGGCAACCACAATGCGACCCGTGAACTGGATATGGGCGGCTTCAAGATCGAGAACCTTCTCGATCCGGTCGACAATCAGGATGCGGCCAGCAAATTCTATGTCGACACGATTGTGAAATCGACCCAGGACGACGTTGATGACCTGAAGGCGATCCGCATCGACTCTGGCACCGGTCTGACCGGCGGCGGCGATCTGACGCAAAACCGCACCATCTCCTTCGACACCGGCTGGGGTGACGGCCGTTACGCACTGCGTTCGCGCCTGGTAAACACCGGAACCGGCCTGACCGGCGGCGGCTCGCTTGCATCCAACCGCACGCTCGCGTTTGACGTGGCGTGGGGCGACAACCGCTTCGTGAACAACACCGGCAATGAGACCATCTCTGGCGCCAAGACCTTCACCGGCTCGGTGGTCGTCAACACCCCGACTGCGGGCAGCCAGGCCGCCAACAAGTCCTACGTGGACGCTGCCGCCGCAGCTGCGGTCGGCACCACGTATTCTGCCGGCTCCGGTCTGAACCTGAGCGGAACGACCTTCAGTGTTGACGGGACGGTTCTGCGCACCTCGGGCAACCAGTCGATCAGCGGCGTGAAGACCTTCACCGGCGAACTGCGCAGCTTCCGCAACAGCAACACTCCGGGCACCAACATCCGCTTCGGCCGTGATGCAGGTCAGTACGTGACCTTCCACGGCGGAAGCTCCGGCCACTTCCTGACCGGGATTTCCCCCAACGGACATAACAAGCCGCTGTATATCAGGCTGCAAAGCGGAGCAAGCGCGAAGAACTTCGTGTTCCGGCTGGACGGCACGCTGGGTGGTCTTTCGACCCCGATCAGGAGCACGGATGCGGCAAACAAGAGCTACGTCGATGCACGCGTTGCTTCCTTTTCCGCTGGCACCGGACTTTCGAAGTCGGGCAATACGTTCAGCTTCAACACCTCCTGGGGTGACGGCCGCTATGCCTACCGCAGCCGCCAGATCAACACCGGAGCGGGCCTGACCGGCGGCGGCAACCTGACCGCAAACCGGACAATCCGCCCCGCGTCCATGCTGGCCGCGCTGCAGGGGCTTTCCGGAAGCAACACTGGAATCATCGTCAAGCGCAGCGGTGACGTTGTTACCACCCGCTCCATCGGAGGCGGATCTGGTATCGACGTATCGAACGGCAACGGTGTAAACGGTAACCCGTCAATTGCCCTGTCTTCGAATCACCGCCGCAAGGGCGCCACCGACAGCAGCGCCGGTGTGATGAAGTACAGTGGCTACTCAAAGGCCAACGGTCAGTTCTATGGTGGGACCAGCAACCCGACGCGCAAAACCCGCCTGAACTACGACGGCCATCTCTACGCCACGGCGTTCTACTCGAAAGCCTACTACTACTTCTCGGACCGCAATCTGAAGAAGGACATCGAAACGGTTCAGGCGGCCGATGGCATGGAGATCGTCCGCGATCTGAACCCGGTCACCTACTCCTGGAAGGAAACCGGGCAGCAAGCCTACGGTGTGATCGCCCAGGAGATCGAGGCCGTCATGCCCACGGCGGTTCGCACCAATGCGGCCGGCACCAAGGCGGTCGACTACCTCCAGATCATCTCGCCCATGCTGGCGGCGATCCAGGAGCTGGACGAACGGGTGCAGACGCTCGAAGATGCGCTCCAGTAATTGCGCCAGACGCAAAGAGAAAGGCCCCGATCTTATCGGGGCCTTTTTTGTGCATAGGGCCGACGCCTCACGAAGAAATATCTTTGCTTTTTCGCATTCCCTCGACAGACTCTAGGGTAAAATGTGAGCGTGAAATGCAGGCCCTGATCATCATCGAAGCACACGGGAAGGCCCAGGCCTGGACCCGGATAATGGAGGCAATACGCATGCCGTCCCATGTCATTGCGACGGGCGGCCATGTTTGCCATTTCCCCAAACGGCTGCTCCCGCTTGGGATTGATATCCGTAAGGGGAAACTGCTTGATCCCGGACGGCGTCCGGATCCTGAAAAGGTGAAGAGCATTATCGATGCTGTTTCCCAAGTTCCGGAAAGCTGCCCGATTGTCATTGCGATGGACAATGATGTCGAGGGGGACGTGATCGCATATGACGTTGTCGAAATCATCCTGTCTCACTTCCCCAAGCGGGCGAGCCGCATGGTGCGGGTGCGCCCCGGGCCGATAACCCGTGAAGGCGTCAGGGCCGCCCTGGCTTCTGCGACCCGGATCTCGGGCCGTAAGATCGTGGCCGACGCGGTTCACGGGCGGGCGCGTGCGGTGACGGACCGCTGGATTGGCTCGACCTTCTCGCGCCTGGCCGGCGTTCCGGTTGGCCGGGTGCGTTCAGCCGTTCTTGGCGCCACGCTGCTGCTCAACCGGGCTCCGGCACGCCTCAAAGCGCGCCCGGAAACCGGAGAGATCACCTTTCAGGCCCGTTCCGCCATGGGCGGGCGCCCCTTCATGGCGCGGATCGCACTGACCGGGCAGGAAGACGGCAAGCGAATACGGCGGCTGATGGAGCTGGCCCGGCGTCATTCCGGTCTTCTCGTTCCCGGAACCGTACGCCCGTTGCAGTCCCTGAGCGCCGCGGTTGCCCCGCGCGTTGGCACGGTCAGGCCGTTCAACACGGCAGATGCGCTGGCCTATGCATCCCGTCATCACGGGATCAGCTCGGCGCTGGCCATGCGCGGGCTGCAGGATGCATATCAGGACGGGATCATCTCCTATCCGCGCACGGACAGCAGAACGATATCCCCGGCAAGCGCCTCGAAGGTGGTCATGCTGGGCTTCTCCTGCGGCCTCAGCGGCCTCGAAGCGGATGTGCTGGGAAATGAGGGGCGTATCACGCCTGATGGCGATGTGGTGACGGGGGATACGCATGAGGCGCTGCACCCCGTTCTGGCCCTGTCGACCCTGAACTCAGACCGGCTTCGCCAGATGATCAGGCGTCCGATCCGGCAGCCGGAGGGCGGATGGACCCGGCCAGCCATCAAGGAGCTGATGGCTGCGCTTGTATCGCGCCGCGCCTTTGAGGCGGCCCGGGAAATCCATCTGGAACCAGGAAGCTGGCGCCTGGACAATGTTGCCGGCATTGATCCTGAGGATGCGGAGCTGCTGTCTGACCTGGATTGGCAGCGGGAGGTTGGTTTCAACTACCCGTGGACCCGGAGCCTGATCACCGGCGTCCGGAGCTGGCCGATGGAATCCGTGCTTCTGGAGCTGATGGCCTCGGAAGGACTGGGACGCCCGTCGACTTATGCCGGCCATTTGCGGACTGCAACTTCCAGCGGCGAAATCGAGCAGGCGGCGTTCCCCGCGCCCCCGCGGCCTTCCCCTCAGGGGATGCGTTCCCTGCGCAAGACGCCCCGGTCCGTTTGGGATCCCGCAACCTGCCGGATGATCGAACGCGTTATGGAGAACCCGGGCAATATCGTCCGGGAAGATGCGTCCGGAACCCTGGGCGAGCGGGCCCGCCACCGGGTGTTGAGCTGGTTCGGGCGGATCCCGGAAGAAATGCGGCTTCCTCTCGAGGAGGCCTTGCGCGCGAGCCAGTCAGGCGGGAGGCGCACCGGGAACCGTCAGCAATTGCAGGCCGGCAGCGCCCATCCCGGAGAAATGAGCACCGAGCCCGCGCCGCCTTCGCCCTACAACAGCTGATCCGGGATCAGCCGAACCATACACGGGGCTTCCCGGAATCGATGTGAACGAACCGGCCGCGGTAGTGGCCGGTTCCACCGATTTCCAGCCACTGCGCATAGCGGGCCACATTCGCGACATCCCCGCCCTTCACCACAAAATCAATCGCCCGGCCTTTGAGGTGGAATGAGTTCACCGCGGCGCCGTAGCCTTCGCTGCGCAGGTAGTCGTTGGTTGCCTTGCTGCGGAACCCGGAATTCACCTGGATCTCGCCGCTCAGCCCGTCGCGCATGGCCGCGGTGCGGATCGCCGCGAGCCCCCAGTAGAGGCGGACGTCCATCTGCACGACTTCATCCTGGCGCCAGTCGCGCAGCAGGTAGTTTATTTCCCGGATGCCGGCACGGTTGTAACCGGTTGCCCCAAAGAACAGGACCTGCTTTCGCTCGCGCGTATGCGGATTGTAAAGGTCGAGCCTCGGCTCGATGAGCGGAACCAGCCGGTCGAGGCGGCTGTTGTCCCGGACAGGATCCGGGATATCAAGATCAGCACCTAAAGCCGGGATTGCGGACAGCGCACTGCAGGCCGCAGCCGCCGCAACCTTTCCGATGAATCCGCGTCTTGAGATCATTGATGCCCTCCATCAAACGTCGCACCCCAATATAACATACCTTTGTTTTTCGCATACCACCGCAAGACTGCCTGACCCCATGATTTGTGTGGATATCAGGGTTCCTTGCTGGATAATCCCTATTGTGTAATTGTTTTTCTCAAATATACTGGTGCCGCCAAAAGGGGAAATCCTACCATGCTTACATATGCGGATGCGGAAGCGTTAAAGGACAAACAGGCTATGGCGCGCATCCGCGACGCGGAAAAGAAGTCCGGCTTCAAGACCGGACTGCGCTTTTCAGATCGCGGCTGCCACCTGGTGCAGGTGTCGCTTTACCCGTCGACCAAATGGTGGATCACCGATGCGGAGCTGACCGGGAAGCCAATTGGAGAGCGCCGCCCCATGACGGCCGAAGAATTTCAGGCCACGCGCGGGCTGGCACTGTAAGGAAAGGGGAGACTGTGTCCGCAATTTTCAGAGATCTGACTGCAGACGGGCTGCAAGCATCTGCTGAACATCAAATGCGCGCCTTTACCAAATGGCTTCGGCCGGGCAAGGCGGCCTCTTACTCGGGGCTCGCGGCCGAATTGAACCGCATCTCCCCTGCCCCGGAAGGCGTGGATCATCCCTATGCGCGCGCGGCGGACAGGCTGGTTCAGAAACTGCGCAAGGCCGGGATGATCGAGCGCGTAAAAAAGGAATGGCGGCTGACGCACGACGGCGCCGCCCTTCGCGCGGAACTGCTGCATGAGGTCTCGCCATGACAATGCTGACCAGCGATCGCATCCGGGGGACGGATGATGCACGTGCCTTTCTGACAGAATGCACGCTTGCTACCGTGGAGGGACTTGCCGGAAGGGCGCGGCCTCCCAAGCATGAGCTGTCCAGACAGATCTCAATTGCACAAACCGGCATTGCCCACCTGGGCGGCATTGTTCAGCCGGGCGTCTACTGCGGTTGTCCCCGCGTTCAGGACGTCATCGAATCTGGCCTGAGCGTTGAAAACTGGATCAAGGGCAAGCAGGAAGCCTGGTCCCGGCTGACCTCAGCAAAGACTTGAAAGCGCTCAGGCCTTGCGGCCTGATCGCGCACCAGGTCCCCTCCCTTGCACCCGGAAAAGTCTCGCAGCTGCGCTTCTCCCGGCCCCATTCCGGGGCCCGGCTGCGCAATTTCCTGAAAAAACCTCCTGATCCGTTTGGGATTTTCATCGTCCCGGAGGAATATGGTTCTGAGCAGAACAGACTTCACGGAGATGGAAAGTGTATCAGCGGAAATCAGGGGATATCGCCCGGGCGCATCGCTTCCCGGTCCCACTCCCGGACCAGCTTATGACGCATCGCGAGAATGCGGTCATGCTGCGGTACGACGGAAAGTCGATTGCCGGAGCCAGCATCTTCTTTGCCGTCCTGCCGGTAGCTGACCTGGCAAAACTTCCCGGGCTTGGATTGAGCCTCAGCGAGCAGGACATCGACGGCGAGACCGCATTTTTCCGGGAAACACCGCAAGGCGTCTCCCTCTATCTCGAGGCTGACACCCACTCCGACCGGCTTCTCGGCCTGCGGGAAATGGCGCGCGCTGGCCAGGTCCACCTTCTGGATTGCCTGGGCGACCTGCGGATCATGGGCGCGCCTGACAATCTCGATGCGCCCCAGCAGGCGGCCTATGAGGAAAACGGCTTTCCCGAAGTGGATGCACGCACCGGCATCATGCTGCTGCGCGAATTGTCCGCAGAAGCTGAGAAGGCACGGGGCTGCGATGAAGATCCCTCCATATCTTCCGGTTTCTAAGCTGACACCGGGAATGGCCGCACGGCCGTCGGAGGCATTCTTTCTTCGGCCGCGCGATTACCGCGTCATTGACGGGGACACCTTCAAGGTTCTGGCGCCGCCCGCTGCGCGCGGAGAGCGCCGGGAGGAAGCCTTCCGGATCCGGTTGTATTCGGTGAACACACCGGAGAAACCAAAGCGCCGCGGATCTGATGAGACCCTCCGCAAGGCTGGCATCGATCCGCATGCCAACAGCCCGGGGCGGCAAGCCTCCTTGCTTGTCAAAGCGATCTGCAGCGGCCGCGCGCTGTTCGTGGAGCCGGTGCAGGGGGATGGCGGCAGGATTGTCGACCGCTACGGGCGCCTGCTTGCGAATGTCAGCATTTCCGGCGCTCCCGGACTGAACTTCAACACGGAGCGGGCATATGCCCTTGGACCGTATCTGGTTCGCCGGGGCTATGCGCACCCGATGCGCGGCAAGGAGCTGCCCCCGGATGTTCCCTATGCCATCTGGCAACTGAACCGGTCGCAGAAAGACAGCTATGAATTCACACCCTGAGGTCCGGGCGGATTGCTAGACTTCGTTTTTTCGCATATCATCACGAGCTGAGCTGAACTGGAAAAATCAGGATTTTCACATGCCCCTCTTCTCAGTCCGCGCTTTGGCAGCGCTCGCCCTAACGGTTGCAGCCCCCGCGGTTGAGGCGGCGGAGTCTTCGCCCCCCGAAGGTTTGGCTGAGATCCTCGATCAGATGCCCGGCGCGGATCAGATCACCGACATCACCTATTTCGACATGTCCAGCAATGGCCGATCAGAAGCTCTCGTCTATCTGGGCGGCCTGTGCGACCAGGGTGCCTGCGAATGGAAGCTCTTCGCTGAGGGCGAAAGCGGCTGGCGCGCAGTGGGCGGAGGGATGGCTCAGTCTGCTTCCTTCGAGCCCACAGTGGACACGGGCGCCGTGGTCAATGCGGATGGCATCACCTGGGCCTATAGCGGCGGTCCATCGATGTACATGTGGGGCGACCTGCTCGAGGGCTTGCGTCCGTCAGCGGCCAGTGATGATGAATACCGCCTGGTGGGATCGACATCCCAATACCAGGAGACGTCCAGGCTTCGCCTCGACAAGTATGAGCTGGATCTGAATGGCGACAGTCATCCGGAACGGATCTTCCTGATCGGCGGGCTGCATTACAAGGTGGGCATGTGGGGCACGCCCTACCTGATCTACGACCAGAATGACGACCTGATCCTGTCCGGCGTATCGACAGACAGCCCGCGGATCTTCCAGGGCGCATATGGCTCCTCCGTTGTGGTCAATGTGGTGCCGGCGGGTCTTCAGGTTGCCGAAATCAAATGAGGAAGTGAGGGCGCAGCTATGCGAAATTCAATAATTCTTTCGATTCCTGCAGCTGCGTTGGTGCTGACGGCCGCTCTGAATCCGGCCTTCACCCCAAAGGCCGCATATGCCGGCGCGGACTCGGCGACGGCAGGCAGCGGCGAGTGCGGCCCTTCGAACAACTACGGAGAGGCGGTGCTTGGCTTTGAGGGCGGCGGCGATCAGTATGCCACCAACCCCGGCAGCACGGCGACCGGCTCCTACCAGTTCCTGTTCGGCACCTTGGTTGACCTGGGCTACATTGAGCCGGGGCAGGCAAAGCCGCCCAATGGCGCCGGAAACTGGGAAGGCGTCGTCTGGACCGGGAAGGGCGGCGTCTACAGCCGCGATCAGTTCATGTCGAGCACCGAAGCGCAGGATCAGGCGCTGTCCGACTTCACCAACAAGAACCTCTCCCACATCAAGAAGACTTACCAGTCCGGACAGATGGTCGATGGCATTCCGATGACGGATGGCGGCGCCGCACTGGCCTCGCACATGCTGGGCAGCGGCGGCTTCCAGAAATGGGCTGAGTCCGGGTTCTCCCCTTCCGGCCTCGATCCGGATATCGCCGCGGCCCATGGCTGGACCCCGGAAGAATATCAGAAGCATCTGATGGAACGCGTTGCGGCTGGCGGCTGCTATGACCCGGCCAACATCGACAGTGCCGGCTCCGGCGAGCTGCAGCAGGATCTCCCGGAGATTTTCCTGATGCCTTGGGAGCCCAACTACATGGTCCCGGCTATCCTTCCCGGAATGCTGCCAAACGCCACCTGACCAGACGGCCCCGCAAGCTCTGCGCGGGCCGCATGCCGAAATTTCCAGAAGGTAATTCACCATGACAAAAGAGAAGCCGACAAAAGCCCCCCTGCTGTCCCGGGTGGGGCAGTGGGGCAAGAACAGGTTCCGCAAGCCGGAACTCATTGCCCAGTCGCGCCGCAATGTGAGCTCAGCAACCGCGGCGGCCTTGGGCGCCATGAAGCCGGCCGCATTTGACAGGTCCGAATTCATGAAGGGCTATCACGGGCGCTATCCGGACGGGGGGCGTGCGCGCTTTGCGGAAGTCGTTTCAGACTCCAAGCTTTCTGAGGCGCATATCAGGGGCATGGCCATCCAGCACTTCCGGATTGCGCTCGCCTTTGCGGCCGCATCAGTCGCATCGATCGGCTTTGGGCTGTACACCCTGATCGTCGGCACCGGCCTGCTTTCCTTGCTAAGCGGCGTCAGCCTCGGCGCGGTGTTCTTTCTGTTCCTTGCCCTGGCAATCCGCCATGACTTCTCGTCCTGGCAGATCAATGCGCGCCGTTTCGGGGGGCTGTCGGAATACCTGGACGCACGTTTCGGGAGCAATGGCAAGCCCTAGCGGCAAACCTAGCTTCGTTTTTTCGCAGATGTGCCCGATCATCCACATGAGCAGCCAAGGAGGAGCTCATGAGCGGAATCGGGAATACGCAAGTCTCTGAGACACAAGACTTCAAGGAGCGGGCGGCAGAGGTTGCCCGTAAGGGTTCGGATGTCAAAGCCGCATCGCTGCTGCTTGCGATTTGCCGCCAGGTCCGCCGTGAGTGCCTGGCGCAAGCGCCCGGCGTACCGGACTTGTCGCGTCATCGCGGCCAGGTTCCGGAAAGCGCCCTGGTCTACGAATACCTCCCTGAACTCGTGGCCCGGGTCTACACCCGCAACGGCTTGCAAATGATGCGCACATCCGATGAGCGGGCCGCGCCCTCCATGGACCATTTCTCCGATGATGACCTTCGCATCGCCATTGGTGAGGCGCTGCAGCACTCCCGCTTTCCGGACATCTCCGACCGGCTGGGCGCAGTGCAATCCGGAAGCAAGATCTGCACGGAGCTTCTGGGGGCCAGCCTGGCATCCGGGAACATCGCCGAGATTCTGACAAGCCGCTTCATCCCCGCATTCGGCCCGGATCACCCTGCCGCGCAGCGTGATGTCCTGGAGCTTGATCGCACCAAAGCGCTTCGCAAAGCTGTTTGTGCTGAGCAGGACTTTCAGGACGAGCCCGTTTTCTCTCCGGAGCTTTAATCCACCTCATATTCGGAGTTGCAGTCCAGATGCCCCCTCCCCGACACCCTCGCATCATATCCAAGGCAGGCGCTGCTTTGCGGCAGCTGCCGCGCCTGGGGAGCACGCCGGCAGAAGCCGACGCCGGACTGCTCCAGCTACCCTTTGCGGGGCGTTGCGTGATGCTCAAGGGGCCGATCACCCAGTGCGAAAGCTATGCGCAGCCCGGCATGCGGGCGCGGGTGTGCAAGCTGCGGTCTTGCGGCAGCGAAGGCGCTGTCGCGGTGACGCTCGACTTCTCGGAGTTCGAGGCCCACAACCGCAGCCTGGAGACGGTCGCCTGGGATGATGATCAGCTGATCGTTCGCCTGACGGCCCGGGAGGCGGAGGAATACCAGCCCGTGGAGGACTACTTCCTTCCCGGAGCCGATGTTCTGATGGAATACATGGCGCCTCTGAATGAAGAGGCAGCCCTGGGCCTGTACCGCAGCTTCCTGGAGGAAGGGCGTCCGCGGGAAGACTACATCGCCTGGCTGGAAGAGCAGCTTGTGCTGGCACGCCCGGATCTTCTTGAGGCGCCCCGCGGCCCGTCTGAGCCGGATCCATAGGGGCGCAGATGGCAAGCCTGATCCTGTGGCATGGCTCTAAAGAGCCAATATGCTCATTCCGGCCTGAAAAGACCGTTGATCGCGGTTTCCACTGCGGCTCAAGAGAGCAGGCGGAGATGCGCAACGCTGCCGTATTGCACAAGGTCGAGCTTGGTATCTCAAACGTTCGGCGCAGCCGGGACCGGGGCGGGGATTGGGCCCGCCGTATTGCGGATGCCCGGCGCCGCGGCTTTTCAGCAATCGTCTACCTGAACCGCTGGGAGGGCATCCCTGCTGAGCGCATCGAGCAACTTTCCCGAACCGGTCAGCTGGACCAGCTGGACAGGCTTGGCGACCGGGCCTTCAAGCGCTTGGTTCCGGAAGCGCAGGACAGCTACATCGCCCTGAGTCCGGACACCGTTCGTATTCTTGAAACCATCGTCCGGGATCGCGAGCCGGATTTTCCGCATGTTGGAGAAAATACGGAATTGCCTTTCCCGGATTGATTGATACTTTGCTCCTTATTTTCGCATAATCAAGGAGCTTCACATGACGACAGCCCAGCATGGGCCCATCGCCTGCCGGAATTGCTGGAAGGATTGCGACGGGTCCGTCCGCCATCTGCATGAGGGAAAATGGCAGCTGGTCAATGACCCGGGCTATTGGGGCGCCCCGGATCCCAAGGTTCTCATTCTTGGCATGACAAAGGGCACAACCCAGATGCAGTTCATGCAGGATGCGCATGAGTCCGGGTACTTTGATGCGGTCGCGTTTTCCGGGTTCCGCCCCCGGCTGCTTCAGGCACTGCAGGCAATCGGCCTGATGCAAGACGTGGAGGACATCTCCCCCTTCCTGACTGCCGCCAGCACAGATTACGGGTTTGCGTCCATCGTGCGCTGCTCGCTGACAGCGCGGGACAAGGAAGGCATCTACCGCGGCAACTCGGCTCCGGTTATCCGGGGGATGAAGAGCCCGGAGGGGCAGGCTGTCATGGCCCGCTGCATCGAAACCCATTTGTCCCGGCTCTCGAACAGAACGCGCCTGGTGGTGCTGCTCGGCAATGACACCAACTATTTTGCCGCGGTAAAGGGCGCCATGCTGAAGGCCTTCAATGACTATCAGCCGCTTCCGGGTCTTGGCCAGGTTGCGTTCCGGGCTGGCGGCAGGCTGTTCGTCCATGTCGGGCACCCGTCTCCGCTCAACGGGCACTTCAAGAGCTTCCTGGAGGGCGACGCGTCGTCCGGACAGGGGCTGAAGCGCGAACAGGCCAAATCAGGCGTGGAGCTTGCCTGAATAAAAGAGGAGGATCCTCGCGGTCCCCCTCTGCAGCATCCTATGATGTGGAAGCGAATGGCTTTTCAGCCGTAGCAGCCCAAGCTGTACCCGAAGCCTACCTGCTCGCTTGATTTTTCGCAATAGCGATCAACGGCTACCCTTCGATCATGTTCACGTTCAGGCAGAGGAGCCGGGCAGCATTCATCAGAATGTCGACCTGCGTATTGTCGCTGATTGCCTCCCACCCCTCCTGTCCGCCCTTGAGGTGTCCGACATGGCGGCGCAGCGCGCGCTCGCATGCCTCCTGGAGCGGCGCCTTCTCAGCAGCTTCCAGCCCGGCCGGGATCTCCTTTCCGACCACGGAAATGATTTCCTCCGGAACACCGAAGGCGAATTCACCAACCTCAAAGCGCCTGATCTTCTGCGCGGTCCCCTCCCGCAGCGCCCGTTTATGATCGAGGATCATGACCATGGCCGCGATCAGCAGGCCATAGCCCGCCTCTTGCGCCTCCGCGGGGGTTTCATGCGCGCCCGGCGCGCCGATGAGGTCTGGCATGCCCCGTGGGGTATCCCGGAGTTTCAGGGCGGAGATGTAACGCCCCTCGCCATCCTGGACGACCAGGACGGCATCAAGGTTCCGGGTTTTCAGACCGGAGTGAAAGCGCAGCCCATCACGTGCGGATTCAGCAGCCTCACCATGTTCGATCAGCCCGTGCGCCGCAGCAGCGGCGTTGTCGCGCAGAGCCTTCAGCCGCTTGCGTCCGGCATAGAGTTCAGCTTTCCCGATGACGATCATATTTCAATCCCTTTGCTCCAGCCTATGACTGGCCAATAAAACGCAACCCGGACGCCCGGGTTAATTTGCGAAACTCTATTTGTGCTTTCGTTTTTTCGCAAGTATTCTGATGCCGCATGAAGGAGGCCACATGAGCGCGACAGGCAGCCCAATTTCTCAAATCCCGGAACTTCCGGACGACCTCTCGGACACCATCCTCCTGGATGGGGATGATGTTGTCTTCGACTACATCCCGACCTTCGGTCGCTGGTTCGAGCGAACCTACGGAGTAGCAACTCTTGCGCCGGCGCCTACCGGCTATAATCTGGAAGGCTTTCTCCCGGCTGATTACCTGCACTTGGTGCCTGAGCTCATCACAGAATTCAACAGCTGCCCTGAGTGGTTCGGCCATCTTCCCCCAACTCCGGGCTCAGTTGAGTTCGTGCGAATGGCCAAAGCCGCAGGCTTCAGGCTCCGGATGCTCACGGCCTGCTCGACAAGCGCCGGCGTGCGGTCTGCGAGAACAGAAAACGCTGCGCGCATCTTCGGTGATGATGCCTTTGATGAGATCATCTTCTTCGATCTGGGGGCATCAAAGCTCGATGAGCTGCGCAAACAGCCACGGTCGCTCTGGGTGGATGATCTTCCGAAGCATGTGCGTTCCGGATACCAGGCAGGCCACTACGGGGTGGTTGTGACAGCAAGCCACAACCGCTCGCAGCGGGACCTCCGGGAGCACCAGGACTTGCCGTGGATCAGCAGCCTGGCCGACCTTGTTCCCGCCCTGAAAGCGCGCCAACCGGCCGGGTTCAGCTATTCACCGGCATGACGTGCCGGATCTGTTTTCCACAATTTTCCGTGCCGTTTCATGCACCTCACATATCCCGGCCCCAAAGCCGGGGCTATACTTCGACCAACTAGATTTCGCCAGGAGAGCACTATCATGACCCAGGTCACCTCTGCAGAGTTCCAGAAGAACTTCGGCACGTACAAACGCGTCGCCCTGAATGAGCCGGTGGAGATTACCATCCACGGGAAAGCAACCCTCGTGGTTCTGTCGAACGAGCGCTATCAGCAGCTGCTTGCGGGCATCGGCCAGGACGCGCAGCCCGCACCGGAAGCAAGCGCAGAGCCGAGCCTCGAAGATCAACTTTCCGCCCTGGAGCGTATCGCCAATGAGCCGGCGGGCGTCCAGTTCCAGGATGATCCGGTCAAAAGCTGAATGAAATGCGAAAATATCTTTGCGTTTTTCAATTCGCAAGGTATGAATGATCATCTGATCCAGCAAGGCAAATCCTGAATGACACGCACCGCCTCATATTCCAGCACGATCCAACGCGCTTCCGGCGCCGCTGGCTGCTCGCTGCTGCGCATGGCGATGCCCGTCTTTGACCGGGATCCGGCCTTTGCATGGAATGGCCATTTGATTGAGGGGCGCAAAGCCCGCACCGGCCGCAAACCGTCAACCCCAACCAGCACCAGCCCGTAGATCCGCCCCTTTCTGTTCTGGCGGATCACAACCCGAACAGAAAGGAGCATCTCATGAACCGGAACCTGGACGCGCTGGTCCTGAACGCTGATTTTCGGCCGGTTACATCCTTCCCGCTGTCTACCCTGAGCTTTGAGAAAACCGCCAAGGCGGTTTTCCTGGGCCGTGTTACCGTGGTCGAAGAGTACGATGTCGAGCTCAGGAGCAGCAACTCCGTCTACCGGCCCGCCTCTGTCGTTGCGCTGAAGACCTACGCAAAGACGCCCCGGGCCGTGCCTTTCACGCGGATGAATATCTTTCTTCGCGATGAATTCCGCTGCCAGTATTGCGGCTGCGAGTTCAGTTCCAAGGACCTGACCTTCGATCACGTGGTTCCGCGCAAAGACGGCGGCCTGACGTCCTGGGAGAACATCGCGAGCGCGTGCGGCCCCTGCAATTCCAGCAAGGGCCATCGGCAGGATATCAGGCCGATCAGGATGCCGAAGGAGCCGACGACGCGGGAGATGGTCAAGCTGCGCAGGCTGAAGCCTGAGAACTTTCACCGCAGCTGGCACGACTACCTTTACTGGTCCGGGGTGCTGGAGCGGGATGACTGATCCTTGGGGCGGCGGGTGACGCCGTCGCCCCCCCCTGGATGCCGCTAATGCGCATGGACAGCACAAAAGGCTCTGCTTCAAGCGAAATGGCGCCTGCCGGTCGAACCGGGGCGCCGTGGTGTACGTCTGGCAGAATATGAGATGAAAGAGGGGGTGCGGCGGCCCTCAGGGAGGAGGAGAGGACCGCCGCGTATTTCCAGAGCTCAGAGGGAGGAGATAGAGCTCCAGGAAACTGGTTGGCACCTTTGCGGCGCCGTTATGTTCAGTATCGCCCAATTTTGCAGACGGGCGCAATTCCCGTATCGGAAGATCTGCTATGCGCCGGACGCATGCCCAGGCAGAGACCAGCCCGGAATCCCGGGTGAAAGAGCCGCGCAGGGAATTTGCGAATTTCCTTGCTGTTCAGGCCGGGTCAACATATAGTTTTTCGCAATAGGGCGATCGTCACAGATTGCCCCATCCGATTGGAAAAAAGCCGTTCCCGGAGCAGAGATTTGAGCCAACCTCCCCAAGACGTCGTTGCGGACAGGATTTCCCGGAAGACCGCCGCTGAGCCCGGCCGCCCCTATGAGGAGGCGCCGCGCGATGGCCGGCCCATCCTGATCCTGGATACTAACCAGGCAGGCAGGCGGCATTCGACCTCCGTGTTCTATTACCGCTACAGCGACGCGGATCGCGCGCAGCACGGGATCAGCGAAGATGGCCTTTGGTGCTACACGGATGATCTCCTGAATGACGCGGCGCCGATGGGGCCGGAGACCCCGTTCAGGTGGATTCCCGACCCCTTCACTGACGTGTCCGGACATTCCTGATGGAACCCGGAATGATCGCGCCGCCGCCCGTCCCTTGCGGCTCCTGCCCTTATCGGAAGGATGTTCCTTCCGGTATCTGGGCGGCCGAAGAATACCTGAAGCTTCCGGCTTATGATGCCGAAACCGGACAACAGCCGCCTGCCCTCTTCATGTGCCATCAGCGCGATGGCTGCCTCTGCGGCGGCTGGCTGGCGGCTCATGATCGCGATCACCTGCTGGCGCTGCGCTTCCACGGGCGTAACCTGGATCCCGGCGTCTGGGATTATGAGCCGGGTGTCGACGTGTTCGGGTCCGGGGCTGAAGCGGCGGAGCACGGCCTGTCCGGGATCACTGATCCGGGGCCGGAGGCGCGGCGGAAGATCGATGGGCTCCTGAAGCTGCGGGCCCGCGATGAGACAGTTAAATAGGGAATGGAGACCTCGATGACCTTGAATCTGGAGCGGTTGGACAAGGATATTCAGCGGATCAATCGCGGCGAGAATGTCGTTGGCCTTGCCATGCGTTTGACCAATGATCGCTGGGGAGCCTTCAATACGGAGGGAGCGAGTTTGACGGCTCTCACCTTCCCCAATCCCAGAGGAGTCCTCTGCTGGTTCCAAGAGCAGGAAGCGAGTTCTGCGCCAGTCGATACTAAGGAGAAAATCTGAATGAAAAAATCTGCAATGAAGCCGGAGAGCGAGGAGGCTATCCGCAAGCGCGTCACCGAGGATCTGCGCCGCGCCGCCAAGACGCTGTCCGAGATCGGAGATCATGGGACCGCCGCCCAGATCCGCCCGATCGTCGACCGCATGGCGCAGCGCCGGGCAGTAACGCGCGCGCAGAAGGGCCGCCAGGAGGCTTGATGCATCCGGTATTTGCCGGTAGAAGCATTTGCGAAAATCACTAAGGCCAGCGATGCGGGCCGCCCTCCCCTACAGGATCGAGAATGTCTGATTTGTTCGACGCAGCGGCCCCTCAGGGCCACACCCCTCTGGCCGCGGCATTGCGGCCGGAAACGCTCGATGACATCATCGGCCAGAGCCACATCGTGGCGCCGGGCTCGCTGCTGCGCCGGCGCATTGCCGCGGGGGCGCTTGGCAGCGTTCTGCTGTACGGGCCTCCGGGCATCGGAAAAACCACGATCGCCAGGGCGGTGGGCAACATGCTCGGCAAAGCCTTCTGCCCTCTGCATGCCACCCAGGCCAAGGTGGCTGATATCCGCAAGCTCGCCGATGAGGCACGCATTCGGCCCCTCCTGATCTTCGTGGATGAGATCCACCGCTTCTCTTCGACCCAGCTCGATGACCTGCTGGCCATCACCGAGCATGGTACCGCGGACTTCATGGGTGCCACCACCGGCAACCCCTACCACACGCTGACCCCGGCGCTCGTTTCCCGATCGACCATCCTCCAGCTGGAGCCGATGACCATCGATGAGATGGTGCGGGTCGTGGACCGCGGAATTGATCATCTGCGCGGCACCGGGATCGATGTTCAGATGAGCCCGGAGCACCGGCGCCTGGTTGCCGGCCGCTCGGGCGGCGATGCGCGCCGCGCTCTCACCGCGCTGGAAAGCCTGTGCCTTGGCCATGGCGGCGGGCCGGTCAGGGTGACGGACGCCATGATCGAAGAGGTCTATGCGGCGGCACCGGTCAATCACGACCGGTCAGGGGACCAGCATTACGATGTGGTCTCCGCCTTCGTGAAATCCATGCGGGGATCTGATCCGGACGCGACCCTCTATTACCTGGCCCGGCTGATCCATACCGGAGAGGATCCGCGCTATATCGCGCGGCGCATCATGATCCACGCTTCTGAGGACGTGGGCCTGGCCGACAACACGGCGCTGCAGACCGCGGTCGCGGCCGCAACCGCGGTGGAGAAGATCGGCTACCCGGAAGCGCAGATCGTTCTGGCCCATGCGGCCCTGCATGTGGCCCGGGCACCCAAGTCGAACTCAGCGCACCGCGGCATTGCGCTCGCGATGCAGCTGGTCACGAGCGAAGCGCCCCAGCCGGTTCCCAAGCACCTGCGCGACACCCATTACAAAGGTGCCGAGGCGCTCGGGAATGTCGGCTACCGGTTCCCGCATGCGGACCCCCGCGGCTGGGTCGAGCAGGACTATGTTCCGGGACTGCAACCCGGAAGCCTTTACCAGAGCGACGCCCGCGAAGCCGGGAATTTCGAGAAGCGGGCCGACGACTACTGGCGCGCCGTGACCGGCAAGGATCAGACCAAGACCTTCGGGAGCTGATGGAGAGAGTATCGTGGGACAGAAGAAACAGCGCACCAATATCAACCTGCCTGAGCGGTCCTTCAAGCGGATCGAGACTCTGAAAGAGATGACGGACGCCTCCAGCACAACCGAAGTCGTGAAAGCCGCGCTGCATCTCTACGAGACCATGGCGCTGCAGATCGCCGGCGGCGCAGAAGTCTCTCTGCGCAAGCCGGATGGGACCTCTACCCGCCTGGAGCTTATGATCGATCTGCCGCGGCCGCCCGCGGCAGATGGCGCCGGTACCGGCCCGGCCTGATCAGCCCTTCCTGCCGCCAGCCGCGCGGGGCGACTTGCGCTTATCATCCTTGCGGATCTTGGCCGCCAGCCGGTCGAAGAGCGCGCGCGTCTCAAAAACCAGATCCAACGCCTCTTCCAGGGGCGCCAGCGCCTCCGAGAAGTCCTCCTCCTCAAAGGCCATCGCCAGAGCTTCGCGGGAGAACTCGACCGGCAGCGTAAGCTTGCCCTCCGGATCCCAATGGAAGCCCCTTGAGGCGAATTCAGCCATGAGCTCAGGGTTGCTTTTGAGAACGCGCTTCAGGGGCCCTCGTGAGAGGGTGTTGGATGATGGCTCCAGATGCACGCCCAAGCCGGCAGCTCCAGCGAAATATGCCAACCAGGTTGCGGCCTCCCCCGTCATGTCCATCTCGACGAAGAGGTCGTAGTTGCCATCAGGATCACCTTCCGAAATCCATTCCGGCGAGGACAGCCAGAAGTTATCCTCGACGGTTTCAACGGCATCTCCGTTCCAGCCGAACGTATCCCTCTTCCGCTTCAGAATATCCCCGATCTCCTGGCCAATGAGGCGGTCCATCGTTTCCGAGGCATAGCTCATTGCGCTCTCGAGCAGATCGATATTGCGCACGATCGCCGCGCCGATGTCATTGTCTTGCTGGGTCATGTCGATCGCCTCCTATAGGTCTGCAACGAAATCGCCGAAACGGGCGATATACTGTTCGATGAAACTCCTGCCGCGCTCCGGCTTGCCCGCGGTTTCGCGGGCGGCCGCGGCCAGATCTTTCCATGTGGTGGAGCTGACGCCATCCCGGGTCAGCGTGTATGGCGCCAGGAGAACCAGGCTGGCGCGGCGGCCCATATGCCTGCCCCTGGCCTCGAGCGCTTCCGTGTAGCGCTCCAGCTGCATCGGCCCCAGCCCGGCATCGATCTTGACCTCGATGCCAATGAGGTGATTGCGGGTCTCGATCATCAGATCAATACGGTCGGCCAGCTCACCAAGCGGATTCACCTCATTGCGCAGCCGGTACCCGGACTGCAGCTCCTCGAGCCAAGCTATTCCGGGGATCGCGCGGTAGAGATAGAGCGCCAGAAAGCTCCGGGAAACGCTGCCGCCGAAGTCTTCCTGCCAGAGCCCCGCGAGCGCCGCAGTGACCCGGACCTCGTTCCGGCCCAACCCGGCCAGGGCCCAGGGGTTGAGCAGCCCGCCCCGGGCCTTGGTATCCTCCACCGGGCCGCGCAGCTCTGCGAAAGCGCGTTGGAGTTCGGTTGCGGATGGGGCCTTGGGCTTCTCCTTGGAAGCCCGCGCCCGCAGCGGCGCCAGCTCGCGAAATAGCGCGGTCAGATCTTCTGCGGTGAATGTCGACAAGGGGAACCTGCACAGTAATGCGATGATCAAATCTGCGCCCATCTAGCGGCACAAGTCTTGCCGCATCAAGGATAAGTTGTGCGCCCCTGCAGTATTGGCAGCCCGCGCAAATTTGCGAATTTTTGATTGCGGCTAAGAATTGCCCGGCCTATAGTGCTCCCAAGGGTTCCGGCCCGACCTCGTCCACACTGGTAAATCCGGACTTAGACTTCGCAGCCCGCACTCCTGGGCCCGCGGCAACGGACGATCCGCAAATCTGCCCGACCTGGAGATCGCGATGCTGATCCTGAACGACCTTGCGGCCGCACTTGGCCGTCACTCCGACCATGTCCCCTCCGGCAAACTGAACGCTGTGGTATCGGCCCTTCCGGCCGCATCCGCTCTGCGCGCCGAGGTCTTCAGCGCTGATGACATCAAGCGCGGCGCCCATGAACTGGGTGCAGCTCTTGCCGCCGCCGGCGCTCCGTTGAAGCACGGCCGGACCCTGAAGCTTGTCTCCGGCCTCTACGGCTTCCGGAGCTGGAATGCCGCCTTGGGCGCGCTGGGGTGTGAGGCGGATATCTCCGTCCCGGATGTCCTGCCTTGGGAGAAGGACCGGCTGGGCTTCTGCTCGCCGCGCCAGCTCCATGGCGCCCTGCCCCGTCTCGCCGCCGCGGCCCAGGTCGGCGCGAATCCTGAGCCGCGCGTCATCCGCTCCGTATCGGAGGAATTCCAGGCGGGCCAACGCTTTGGCGGCACACTCATCTCGGGATGGGAAGAGAGGCCCGCAGCCAGCATCGCGCGTCACCTCGGTGCTGGCACCGGCTACGCATCCTATCGCAGCAAGAGCCCGTATTTGGACGCAATGAGCAGCGATCCGAATGTGATTATCTTCGACCGGCCGGACCCTCTGGACTCGCAGGTGATGATCCGGATCTCCAGCGCCGCCTTTGCCGGCCATCATGTCCTGATCGCCACCGACAGGCCCGGAGATTACGAGCATGTGCAGCGCGCAATTACCGCGTCTTCGCGCGAAATTACCCGGAAGGTCGAGGCGGCGTTGCGAGATCCCCGCCCCGGCGTCCCGCTTGATGTCGCCATGGAACGGATCCGCAAGGTAATCGACAAGCCGCGCGCTCCGCGGCCGCCGCGCAGCGCGCGCAGCTTCCTCGAGGAGTTCCTGGAGGATGAAGCCGCCGGATACACGGACGCCCCGTAGGCGGATCGCAGGAGTGGCCGACCATTCCTGCAGCGTCCCGCCTCGCGTTTGGCGGGACGCATGTCGCCCATTAAGATAACCTCATTGCGATGAGAATTCCGGTTGCTGAAATGAGTATGCGAAAATATAATTCTTGAGGTAACCAGAGGAGCCGCTCCGCGGGACCTGCAGAACCCGTACCGCGCCCAAGGAGTGCGCCCGATGCATTTTGATGATGAGACCACAGCCTGGAAGGCGTTTGAGAACGGAACCCGGACAGATGAGCATCTGTTCGTTATCCCGGACATTCACGGTCGCGCCGACCTCCTGGAGCACATGCTGGCCCTGATCGCGCGGGTTCCGGGAAACGGGCGTCCGCGCACCATTGCATTCCTGGGCGACCTTATTGACCGCGGGCCGGAAAGCTTCCGCGCCATTCAGCTGGCGCTGGATGCGAAAAAACAATGCGACAAGCGGATCAAACTTCCCGGAAACCATGAGGGGATGCTGCTGGATGGTCTGGATCTCCCGCTAGAAACCACCGCCTTCAACCATTGGTTCGATTGCGGCGGCAGCAGCATGGTGGCGGAGCTGCCTGGGCACATGACGGCCTCCCAAGAGGAAATCCGTGAACAGCTTCGTCAAGCTCTTCCGGCTGGCTATCTGGACTTCCTGCGCACCGCACCCGGCCACTATAAGTCCGGGGATCTCCTGCTGCTGCATGGAGGCCTTCGCCCGCCGGTGGGTCCTGACCCGGAAGGTGAGCGGGAGCGCTTTCTGGCCCAGCCCCTGGCCAGCGCTCCGCGGGTCCACTGGGCCTGCCTGCGCCGTGAGTTCCTTCTGTGGAAGGGAGGCTGGGATAAGGCCCGCCGGGAAATCGTTGTCCACGGGCACACGGTGATGTGCGAAAATGGGATCGAGTCCGGGAAGGAAGCCGCGGACCTTGCGGATCATGTCTCCACGCACGCCCGGATCAGCCTGGATATGGGAACCGGTTACCTGCCCCAGCTCCTGGCCCTGGAGGCCGCAGGCGGCGCGTACCGCTTTCACTATGTTCGCAAGGAGGAATATCTGCCATGAGCGAAATTTCGGATCAGGTTCTCGAAGAGCTCCAGGAAGAGCTGGAGGGAACATGCACGAGCCTGACCGGGCTCATTGAACGCCACGGTCTCGACGTCAGCGAAGACGATCTGGAAGATCGTCTGCTGGACGGCGCCCATGCTGTTGAGCGTTGCGGCGGCTGCGAGTGGTGGTTCCGCTGCGGAGACCTGGAATTCGTCGAAGAGCGCAACGCGGGCTTCTGCGCCTCCTGCGACGAGGACTTGTGATGAGTTTGGCGAACGGCGGCCATGTCAGCCTGTCTGCGGAGCAGATGGAATTGCTGCCAAGCCTGGTGTCGCTCGCCATGATTGGCGCCCACGTCATTCGGCGAAAATCCGATCTGTCGCGCACTGAAGAATTTGCGGTGATTGCTCCTTTCCTGCCGCTCGTGAAAGATCAGGTGACCGTCCCGGCCGGGACTGCGCCTGCGCCCCTGACACCCGCAGCCCTGAAGCTGCCTGACGCGGGATGAAACAGATGACAGCACCCCTGAAGAGCGCAGCCACCGTCCATGCACTTCCGGCCCGTCCGGATCCGGATATGATCCGGGCCCTCGATGCAATCCGCAGCGAGGGGTTCAGCGCCGCCGACCTCGCGCGGGCCCGGGCGGCCGCCAGAGACCGGCGTCTGCGGTTCACAAGCGATTACGATGCAATCCGGGCGCTCCGTGCCAGCGGCGCGATTGTGCGTCCGACGCCGGCGAAGAGGGACCGGCTGCCCGACCTGCTTCCCCATGGCGGTGAAGAGCCGGACCTTGCCGCCCAATCCCGGAAGAAAGGCATCCGGGCGCTCGGGCGTCTGGCGGCATTTGTGGCGGCGCCAACGGTCGCGGCAGCCGTGTATTTCTCCACGATCGCCACCCCCTTGTATGTGACCCATTCAGAGTTTGTCATCCAGGGGGCTGAAAACATCGGCACGCCGAACGGTCCTGCCGCCGGCATGAGCGGCCCCGCCCTTCCGGGAAACCAGGATGCCATTTCTGTTCAGGGGTATCTGACGTCGCGGGCCGCATTTGCGCAGATGGATGAAGCGGAAGGTTTCGCCGATCATTTTTCCGGACCCGGAATCGACCTTTTCAGGCGGATCTCGGAAGACGCCACCTCAGAGGACATCTACCGCTCCTTCCTGCGCCACGTGAAGGTCAGCTTTGATCCTTCAGAGGGCATTTTGCGCATGCAGGTGTCGGCCGCTGACCCGGAAATCAGCCGCAGCATCTCCCTGACGCTCCTGTCGCTGGCCGAGGGGCACCTCGATCACATGACGGCCAAGCTGCGCGATGATCACGTCGACACCGCGGCGAACGCCCGGGCGCGGGCCGATCAGGCGGTGGCGGAGACGCAGCAGAAGCTGATCGGGCTCCAGCAGGACTTTTCCGTGCTGTCAGGCGATCTTGAGATGGATCTGCTGCATCAGCAGATCGGCGCCATCGAGGCGGATCTGGCGGAGGCGCGCCTCGCGCGCGCCCAGCTCCTGTCCAACCGGCGGCCGAACACGACCAAGATTGACCTGGCGAACCAGAAGATCCGCCTCCTGGAAGAGAGCCTTGCCGCTCAGCGCGCCCGGATTACGGATGCTTCCGAGAATGGCGTGTCGATCGCGCGCGCCCAGGCCGAGCTCGCGGTCCTGCAGGCGGAGCTGGAGGCGCGGCAGAAGATTCAGACCGAGAGCGTCCTGGCGCTTGAGCGCGCCCGCTCCGATGCTGGGCGGCAGGTCCGCTATCTTGCGCTTGGGGTTGAGCCGGTCCTGCCGGGGGCGCCGGAATACCCGCGGCCGCTCATCCACACGCTCATGGCTTTTGCCGCCTTCCTTGGCATCTACCTGTTTGCCTCTTTGAGCTTCACGCTTATCCGGGAGCAGATCCTGAAATAGGTCCGGGCTGCGGCAGTCTGCGCTGCCAGGCAGTCTCGACGGGCCGCCATCATTGCGTGTGGCCAGCGGCGCAGCCCGGTTAAGGCGGCCATTCCTGCTCTATTCCGCCTTAGGCTAATGAAGGCACGAACCCACCATCAAAATCAGACATCTTCTTGCTCCTCACGATATGCGCCGACGACCCAAATAAAGCTCTGAATGTCGATCCTATCGCGAGGCCGTAAATCGCTCAGCTCGTCGCTCGTTCTTGAGGCAAGATCAAGGAGGCTGGAATATACTGCGAAGTCCAGGCGCGCCTCATACACTGAAGCAAGTGGATGACCGACTCGAGCCGCGTAGTCCTTTGTAACCTCAGGCTTCAAGAACATGTGTCGATCAGGCTGCCATAAGTAGGGTAGATAGGTCGCGAATGTCCACTTTGCCGCATCATAAGGCTTCAGCGCCGCCTCAAGGCGCGCGAGCGTATTTCTGTTCGCCTTCGTGGCGAACTCAGCGACAGCTTGGACAATTTTGTCTGCGTCGGGACCACGCAGAATTTCCTGCAGTTTAGTCTTCTCAAATGGGGATAGCATGTTGGTAGCTCGGAAAACTGAAAGGACCGCTTCGCCATACCCTGAGCCGCTCAACACCCCCTCGAGAGGTGCGACCTCATCGAGTTTCCGTTTGGCTGCAACTTTGTAGTCCCGCTCCTGGTTCGCGTAGCCATCTGATTGAAATCCCGCGGGAAAGAACTTCAAAAAACGGCTCTTTGCTCCCGCATACCCAAAATACCGCGGATCCGACTTCCCTGCTTCATCATGCAGTGCCAACCACACCCGATCTCGATCATTTCCCTCGGAGCATATTTTGCCATTAGCAAGGCCATAGAAGACCCCATTCTGCTCAACGAGTCGGAGCTCATACTTTCCGAAATTGGTTGATCGAATTGTTTTGGCAGCAGCCATATCCCCCTCCGCGCCTCGAAACATCGTGAATGATAAGCACAGAGCGGCAGTAGTGGAAGATGCAATGAAGTATTGTTGCGCATGGGTAGCGGAAGCCGGGTCAGCGCCGTACTAGGTCGTGGGATCATCGCCACCCAGGAATCGGATACCTCGATCTCCGAGGCGCCGGATGCTCGTTTCGGCAGCCCGCGCTGCCAGGCAGTCTCGACGGGCCGCCATCATTGCGTGTAGCAATGGGGCACAGTCCATTTCTCTGGAATTTGATTGATGCCCTTATTGCGCTCTATGGTTTGCCTCACGGCCTTCAGTTTGGCCGCCTCCCCCGCCCTTGCCGACGCTTGCGACTACCGGCCCTCGAAACTTGCCGGGAAAACGGCGAGCGCCGCCGCAGCCGCCCTGGGCGGCGGAGCCGCGGCCACGGGCGCGGGGCTGCAGGCGGCCGGGTACTACACGCTTGTTCATTCCACATCCGGGCTGACGATGCTGGGATCGACCGCCGCCGGCGCCTCCGCGGCGGGGACAACCGGCATTGTGGCGGGTTCGGCCGGCGCGGGCGCAACGGCCGCAGGAATTGCGATGGCGCCAGCGACGATCCTCATCGGCGCCATTACCGCCGTCGCAATCGGCGGCTTTGAGGGCGTCTGCTACTTCAAGATCGAGCGGGTGACCGATCCCTACCAGATGATGGGGGTCATCGAGAGTATCGCAGCCCAGGATCCCGATATCTCGATCGCCGAAACCCCGGACGGCCCGGTGATGGTCATGACCTCCGACGGGGAAGAGAAACGGTACCTGATCCGCAAGCTCTACATTGCCGACGGCGACCTGAAGCACCGCGACTGGTTCCTGAACACCAACCTCGGCCCCGTTGCCTATGTGGTGCCGGAATGAGCCTGAGCCAAACACAGATCATCCGCTCCCTGTCTGAGGCGCTTCAATGGTTTGAAAAGGAGCTCGCCTGGGGCGCTCCGATTGCAGAGCTGCGCCACCTGACCGGCCGGATCGGAGAGCTTTACGCCGCAATGATCACGCGCGGTCAGCTGGCCTTATCGGTCAACCAAGCCGGATACGACGTCGTCTCCGCTGAGGGCGAGAAGATTTCGGTGAAGACCTTCACATCCTCGACGCGGATCAACTTCAATGCCAACACGCTTGATCATGCGACCCGCGTTATGGTCCTTCAGATCTGCATTGAAGAAGATGAGCCCTCCATCAAGGAACTGCTCGACTGCTCAGTTGAGGAACTGAAAAGCGAGCTGAGGGAAGTGGCAGGTGGGGTCTACCTTCCGGTCAACGCCATCCTGAAGCCGCCCGCCAAACCGATCTCGGAACTTGCGGAAGTGGCCAGCGCAACCTGGCGGGACATGCGCGTGGCGCAGCTCGAGAATGGCACGATCATCGCCTTTGAAAACGGCCAGCTGGTTCCGGTGACCAAGCCCGCCTTGCGGCCGATCGCATCGGATATTGGTGTTGAGCTGCTGAACTCGATGGGCAGGGCCAAGAACACACGCAGTCTTGGCTCCGAGATCATCAAGGTCCTGAACTCGCTGCAGGCGGATTGATCGCTTCAAGCCGCTACCAGCCCCTTGCAATCTGCGAGTTCGGCATTGGTATTTCTCAATGCTATCTCTGGTGAACACAGAGCGGCACAATGTTCGCCCGAGCGCACATTATGCCTGTCTGTTTCGCCTCCCTGCGGCTTGCCGGATCAAATGCCGTTTTGTTTTTTCGCACATCGTCAATATCTTGACAGAAGTGTAGCCAATTGGCTGCGTTCGCGATGAGTTATCCAGAAAATGAAGCTAGCTGACCTGCATAAGAAACTGGAAGACTGGGACCGGAAAGGGCGGCGCGTCTTTACAACGGGCGATTTGCGAAAACTGTTCCCCCAAGGGAAGTATGACTCCTTCCTCGTGCAACTGCGGAAGTTCGCGGCGGCGGACCAGCCAGTAATCAAGCGCGCCGCGCGCGGCATTTACGTCTTCAACAGGACCAGCCAGCCGACCACCAACCTGGTGGAGGAAATTGCACGAACGATCCGCCGCGGTTCCCACAACTATGTGAGCCTGGAGTGCGCTCTGTCCGAACACGGATGGATCTCCCAGATCCCGGTGGGACGGCTGACGGTTATGACAACCGGCCGATCCGGAGAATTCAAAACACCTTGGGGCGATATCGAATTCACCCATACCCATCAGCCCTGGAGCGAATTCTTCGACCAGCTTCAGGATGTTGGCCGCCCCTTGAAAATTGCATCCCCCGACCGGGCCCTGCGGGATCTGCGCCGTGTCGGGCGCAACACGCACCTGGTCACACCCGAGGTGGAAGAGGAGAGTCTTGATGCCGAGTTTTAATGAAGTTGTTGATCACGCAATGCGTGACCCCGAGCTCTCCGGTCTCCGCCCGGTCGTTGAGAAGGAGCTGCTGCATTATGACATCCTCTTCGCCCTGGATCGCGAAGGGCTGCTGGAAAACCTGACCTTCCAGGGCGGGACCTCGCTGCGCCTGTGCCACCGGGCGCCGCGTTTTTCCGAGGATCTCGATTTCGTCGGCGGCCGCAACTTTGCGCCATCGCAGCTGAAGGAGATCCGGGACTGTGTTGAGGCCCATATCTCGCAGCGCTACCTCTTGGATATCCGGGTGAAGAACCCAAAGGAGATGCGGGAGGATGCGACCTATTTCGGGGTGAAGACTGACCGCTGGCAGATTTCAGTGATCACCAACCCCGGGCGCCCTGACCTGCCGCAGCAGAAGATCAAATTCGAGGTGGCGAATGTTCCCGCATACACCTCGGAGCTGCGCTCCCCAATGCGAAATTACAACATGCTGCCCGATGGGTATGATGACATCCTGATCGGCACGGAGACTCTGGACGAGATCCTGGCCGACAAGATCGTCTCCCTTGTGGCCTGCACGACCTACAAGCGGCACCGGGATATCTGGGACCTGCAATGGCTTTCTGGAAAGGGCGCCGAGGTCCGGCCAGAGCTGATTTGCAGCAAGATCGAGGATTACGGGATTGAGGATTACAAGGATCTGATCGACCAGCGGATCGACAGTATCAGGGAAACAGTGGCGTCCCGGGAGTTCACAAACGAGATGTCCCGCTTCATTGCCCCCGCCGCGCGCCGGAACACCTTTGAACGGCCCGGCTTTACCGGCTACCTGGGCGAAAAAGTCCACGGCCTCCTGACCGACGCAAGGCAGCTGATCTATGACCCCCGGCAGGAGCCGGAGTTTGACATGGGATAGCAGCGGGATCAGTTGGCGTTCAGACCATGAGCCCTGGCGCCAAGCTTGTCCTTCCAAAAGCTCTCGCGCCTGATAATGTCGGCCGCGGCCATATCGGGTGATGCAACCTCCAGGATCGAGATCTGATAGTCCCGATGGCCGCGCTCGATGAGAAGCCGGTTGCCGCCATTTCCGTTGGCCGCATAGTGGCACCACCGTCCGAGGAAGCCATCCTGCCCCGCGGCCGAACCAACGTATTGATCGCCGTTATCCGCCACCAGCAAGTAGATGCCGCCCACTGAGCTGAGCGCATTGAGCCAGCTCGCGGGGAATTTCTGGATCTCGCTGATCCGCGAGAGGAAGGCTGAGAAACCCGGAAAAGGCGGCTCTTGCGCCGTGAGGCGGATTTCCAGGATGTCTTTCGGCTGCTCGCCGGCCCATTGCGACCAGGTGCGGGCGTTCCTGCCCCAGTGGATTAGCATCCGCTCCGAGTAGTCATGGCCAGGCTCGATCCATTCCAGATCAAAAGCTTCCACGTCCTCGTTCCCACGCTCGCCTTCAATAACCTCGGCGTCCTGAATGGCTGGCATGCGGTTGCCGTCCCAGCGCCATCGGCCGAGGATGCGTGTGGTGCCGAGGAACAGCGCGGTGTGGGACTGATCGGGACGGCCAGGACCAGGCAAGAAGTGGCAAGCATGGGTGACGTTGCCGTTGTAGGGGGAGTTGTTGAGCGTCTGAAAGCTGGCAAAACAACCGAAGGCCCGCTCCCGGCCGCGGCGCCATGCAGCGACGCTTTCCCCTTTTTTATGGCGCAAGAGGCGCGTCCGCGCCGGGTCGAGGCCGATCCTCTGCAGGAATTCGTTGAAGCTGAACATTATTTATTGAACCAGATTACCCAAGCGGTGAGGAGCTGCCGCAGCCAAATAAACCCACGGCCGGAAAGCATTACGTTGTATTCCTGTACTCCGACAGGCGCCAAAATAATGCAACTACGAAGGACCGATAACAGCTGAATTCCAGAGGCCAATACCAGCCTTGAAGGCCATCAGCGCCAGCATCATGCAAAATTCCAAATTTTGTGCTATAGCTGTCACAAAATGGAGGGGTACATGAATAAATTGATCACCTTAATAGTGCTGTTGGGACTACCTTCAATCAGCTTTGCAAAGACCGATTGTTTTGAAACATTGATTCAAGACGTCGGTGCAATCAATATAAACGATGCAACGCACCTTGCCCTTGCCAGCGCGTACAGCCGAAGTCTTGACTCCTCTGACAAATGGGCAGCCGGGATTACCGTTCCGATCAAAGGTGTCCCAGTGGACCTGACAGGTGAAGGTCAGAAAAGGGTTCTGGAGACTGTAACTTCGTCGTTTGCAGCGCAGTTTTCCAGCAACAGGCTGGTTAGCATGTCGACGCAAAAGCTCTCCAGAAACGCAGTAGCTGCTTTCGACATTTGCATGCGCGGAGCCAATCGCACGGGCACGGTGGTTTATGCTTTCGACGCAACTCACCGGGAGATAACTGTCGAGGTCTCTTGGAACGCGTCGGCCGGCGGTCCAACCGAGGCACCAGCAGATATCCAGGTGGTCAATGGTGAATTTACGAGCGCGCTGCCAGATACGTTTTCAACGGGCACGTCTTACACCACAGTGGTGAGGCGTGAGCCGGGTGAAGACGTCCGCGTCATTGCAAACATTGGCGGAACCTCCTCAAACGCCGTAATATATTGGGTCCCGACGGTCAAAATTGAGACTACGCGAGTGACCGCATTCATAGATGGCCCTCATTCGGGCAAAAGATGGCGCCTGGCAAATATGGGCGATGGAAGGGAACATTCGATACTTGGCATGTGCGACTACCCACCTAATGGCTGGTCAGTCGTCCCTGGCTCCGCAAGCATAAACATCTCCACTAGGGTAGGTGCAATTGATCACCGTACGTACGCCAGGATTACCGAGCAAACTCCTGACAAAGTCTGTTTTGATGGCCGGGTGTATCCGCTGGACAGACACGGTGGAGGAGACATCTGGTGGCGTCCGAGCTACCAGATGGAAAAGGTCGACGTAATCGTTGAGTGACCAGCACAAGCCACTTTGCAGGCGTATTCCGATCCAACCGTGCAAATACGATTGCCATCGCTCCAAAAAAAGAAGGCCCGCAAGCCAGCGGGCCTTTCTCATCTTGAGATCCGGGCTGATCAGGCGTTGACCGCATCCTTCAGCGCCTTGCCGATGGTGACCTTCGGCGCCTTGTGCGCGGCCTTGACGAAGTTCTCGCCAGTGGCCGGGTTGCGCATGGTGCGCTCGGGCTTGTCGACCGCCGCGACTTTACCCACGCCCGGGATCGGAACAGTCGCGCCGCCGGCAACCTGCTCGCGGGTCACCTCGTCGATCGCATTCACGATCTTTTCCGCCTCGGCCTTCGTCACGCCTGCCTTTTCAGCAATCGCCCCTACGTAATCTGATTTGGTCATGTTGCTCATGATGTCTCCTTTCCGGATTTCAACCGGCCTCTGTGCTGACCGGGTCGCGCCCGGTTTCGCTTCGTTTCATGGATAATTTCTAGGCGCTAGCCCAGCACTCTTCAATTGATCAAATGCATGGCAGCTCATTTTAGGCCCTGCGCGGCCCTTTTTCTCTCCAGGATCTTCCCGGCGCAGCACCTGCAGAGCCAGCGGCCGTCAACAAGAACGGCGCCCGCCCGGCGGCCAGCCTCCTCAATTTCACGATGCGGGATGCTGCGGGTGGCATATGCGCCCGCGATCTGTTCCGGACAGGTCGAGCATCTGACTTCAACCCAGACCTCGAAAGCACCGGACGGGGCGCCTGTCCGGCGCCCCTGGCTCAGAAGGCTGTCACCCTTCACGTCAGACCGGCCGGATGATCAGTTCGATCCGCTGATTTTCCGCGGAACCGCCGTCTGTGAAGGGGAACTTCATCCCCAGGCCGGTGGCCTTGAGCCGTGCCGGGGAAATCCCCCTGCTTTCCAATGCTGATTTGGCCGCGACCGCCCGGCGCTGAGTGAAGACGTAGGCTTCGTAGTCATTGGCGCGGGTGTCATGATGACCCACGATCTCCACGCTGACGCGCTTCTGATCGGCCAGCTTCTCAGCGACGAGTGTCAGAACTGCAACCCCATCCGGGTTCAGCGCATCTTTTCCGGGAACATAGGCCAGGCTGGCCGGAATGCGGACCCGCAGGTGGCCGGGGAGAACCCTGGTTTCGACCGGCAGATCGGCCAGCGTGTCGTTCAGCTTCTCCGCCAGCGTGGCCAGGCGGTGCTTTTCCCAGGTGTAAAGCTCGCGGGTCACCCAGGGGTCGACCGGCTCCGAGCTTGCAACAGCGGCGCCGGACATGGCGACAAGGCCCGCGGCAGCTGCAGCGGTGAGAAAGCTCCTGCGGCCGGTCTTGCAGGGATCAAGGGTCATTATCGGCTCCATTCTTGCCTTCGAAGATCAACTGGAGGCGAGCATATCCGAATTCAATGCGAATATCAGACCACACCTTCAGATATTCACATAATTCACGGCTCCAGCGGAATGCGGTCCGCGACCTTTGAGCCCCTGGTATTTCGGATCACCGGCAGGGGGTCATTGGAGGCCACCTCATATTCCGGAAGAGGATCTTCAGCGAACCGCTGCCGCAAGGCCACCAGGACCTCGCTCCTGGTCGCATGCGCTTTGTTTGTGCCAACCTCTCCATAGTAGGATTGACCGGCTTTCTCGCCGGACATCATTGGCAGCGACGCCCAGGCCCTGGCCAGGCAATTTCCCACCCGGCTCTCACTCGCATCAGCCTCGTAGAAGTCGCATTTCACCATCATCCGCCGGGCCAATGAATCCTGCATGACCTTGCCGAACAGCTGATCTCCATCGATCTCATACTTGTCGACCATATAGGCCAGCGTCTTGCGGATGAACTGGTACCGCCCTACTGCGGATGAATGCGAGCCCTCCAACTGCAGCGCCCTCTGGTATTCCAGGACCTCATTGATGGTCATCTGTGTGATCGGCCGCGGCGGCTGCAGCGGTGCATCCAGGACAATATCGTCATAGCCGTCCGGACCTTCGATTTCACCGATCAGGTCCAGGAAGGGGCGATCGTTTACCGGTTGAAACCCGGCCTCCGCGTTTGCTGCTGCAGCTCCGGCGCAAACGGTTAGAGATAGCAGGGTCGTCCTCAGCATCGGTCACTCCAATCACTATTTTCGCACTTCGCCAGACTGTATGACGTGATCGTGAAAATGCGAAATTTACTGGACAAAATAGACGTTTTCAGCTACTCCGGCCGAAGCACGCAGAGGTGAAACCCCAGCGCCGAGATGACCGCGCTCACGGTGCCAAGCCCCATGTCGAGGCAGCGGCCATTCTCAATCGCTTCAACCCGGCCTTTGCTGACAGAGGCCATGTCCGCCAATGTCTGCTGCGTCAGACCCCGGCGCTGCCTCTCCAGGCGGACGAGGTTGCCAATCTTCGAAATCTCCACCTGCTGCCCCATCAATCAGCCGCCCTCAGCCGGCGCAGGACTTCACGCTTTCGGATTTCACCAGGAGACATAACGGGGGCAGTCGCGGGATCTGCACACCGCAAACGGCGGACCGGATAAGCCGCAGCAAGGCCGGCGCTGCCCTTGCTGCGCAAGCATCCGTGCCAGCGCAGAAGAAGGAGAAACGCGAGGTCATACACGTCGCATACTTTTTCGCATTTTCCGCAGCGGCCGGTATCGGACAGGAAATGGATGTCAGGGAATTCGAGGCGCAGCTTCAGAAGACTTTCCTGGCCTCCGGGGCCCAGGCAGCCGCTGCAACGATTGCCGTTGCCAGGCCGGACCTCATGACCCGCTGGCTGCTGCCTGTGGCGCACAGGCGCCGCAGTATTTTCAATCATCTTGTCACTCCAATCGAGCGCCCAAATAAACGGGCTGAACAGATCATAGCGAGATTTTATATTTTGTCAGTTACTTTTTCGCATTTTTCTGATTTGGCGCAGGCCCCGCCTCCGCAAGTGAGTCGGGGAGCACCTTGCGGCGCTCCCCTCTTCGATCAGCCGTCCGCGACAGCATCCCAGTCAGCATCGGAAGTCTCTTCAACCGGGATGACCAGGTAGCTTGAACCGGACCCCGAGAAGAAGTCGTGGTTCTCGCTGTCATTGGTCAAGGCCGCCAGAACGGCCGGGTTCACATCGCCCGCCCCGACCGGGAACAAGGGCTCATAGCCGAGGTTCTGCAGGGCCTTGTTGGCATTGTACTGCAGGAAGCGTTTCACATCCTCGGTGAGTCCAGTCCCGTCGTAGAGCTCTTCCGTGTAACGCTCCTCGATCTCGTAGAGCTGAAACAGCAGGTCAAACGCCCAGCCCTTCAGCTCCTCACGCTTCTCCGGCGAGACCTTCTCAGCGCCGCGCTGGAACTTGTAGCCGATGTAGTAGCCATGGATGGCCTCGTCCCGGATGATCAGGCGGATCATGTCGGCCGTGTTGGTGAGCTTGCCGCGGGAGGAGAAATACATCGGCAGATAGAAGCCCGAATAGAAGAGGAAACTTTCCAGGAAGGTCGACGCGATCTTCTTCTTCAGAGGCTCCCGGTCTTCCTCATAGGCATCGATCACCAGGCGGGCCTTGGCCTGCAAATGCTCGTTTTCTTCGGACCAGGCGAATGCCTCATCGATTGCATCGCTGGAGCACAGGGTCGAAAAGATCCGGCTGTAGGACTTGGCATGCACCTCTTCCATCAGCTGGATCAGCGACAGGCAGGATTTTTCATGCGGCGTGATCGCATCATTCAGCATCGACGGCGCGCCGATCTGCGCCTGCACGGTATCGAGCATGGTCAGCCCGGTGAAAACCCGCATGGTCAGCAGCTGCTCCGCTTCGGTCAGGCGCGACCAGGCCTGCAGGTCATTGGAGACCGGGACCTTTTCCGGAAACCAGATGTTGGTTTTCATCCGGTCAAAGACCTGGCTGTCCTTTTCGTCTTCGATCTTGTTCCAGTTGATCGCGCGAATGGTATCTTTCATGTGTCAAATCCTCTGATGGAAGAGGCTGCCGGAGCGGCCTGGCGTCATCGTAAATGGGGAATTCAGGGTGAGGGCGCGCTGCTCGCCTCTTCAGGCTCCGCAAGCGCTTCGGGCTGAACGAACGCCGCATAGACGGCCTGCAGCCGATTGTGCGCAGCACGAAGGGTGATGCGGGGGCCAAGAGCAAGGGTATGCCCATCCTCCAGGCACGCATCCACGTATGCGGAAGCCGCCTCAATCAGCTCCTCCCCCAATTGCTGAACCGGCGTGTTGTGCAGGTAGGTGGCATCCTCCGTTCCCCTCAGGGACAGGATCAGCGCACTTACCGCACCGTCGCGCTCGGCGGCATCCTTGGTTTCCGCAATGCGCGCAATGCGGTCGGCAAGGGGTTCAAGGAAAGGGCACTTCGGCGGCCCGCCGGGAAAGCGGGCCATGCCTTTGCTGATCAGTTCAGCGATTTCGAGGTTTCCGTGTTTGATCATGGCAAGCCCCTCAGATGGAACAGGATTCACAGACGGCCTGATCATCCATCCCCTCGAGCTTGTCGTCGCTCATGCGGATGTAATAGATCGTCTTGATCCCCTTGGTGTAGGCGTAGATCTGCGCCTTGTTGATGTCGCGGGTCGTGATCGGCCTGCGGCCGCCCTGCCCGTCATCAATGTTGCGCGTGAAGAACAGCGTCATTGCGGCGCCCTGGTCGATATGCTCGGTGGCGGCGGCATAGACGTCTACGATTGCCTTCCAGCCGATCGAATAGGCATCGCCGTAGGTGGCCATGTTCTCATTGCTCAGGAACGGCGCCGGGATGTAGATCAGTCCGGTCTTCCCTTCCTTGCGGTTCTCAATCAGCTGCGGAGCCGGATGGATCGCGGAGGTCGAGTGGTTGATGTAGGAGATCGACCCTGTCGGCGCGATTGCCTGCAGGTAGGCATTGTAGATGCCGTGCTGCATGACGCGCTCCTTGAGCGCCTCCCAGTCTGCGCGTGCCGGAAGCTGCACACCGTGTTTGGCAAACAGGTCACGCACCCGGTCCGACGCCGGCAGCCAGTCACGGGTCACATACTTCTCGAAGAAGCTGCCATCCGCATAGGTGCTCTTTTCAAAGCCCAGAAAGGCGCGGCCGCGCTGCTGTGCCAGCTCATTGGATGCCGAGATCGCATGATGGGTGATTGCAGCGAAATAGCAGCTGGTGAACTCAACCGCTTCCGGGCTGTCATAGCGAATGCCTTCGCGCGCCAGAAAGCCGTGCAGGTTCATCTGGCCGAGCCCGATCGCGTGCATCGCGTCATTCCCGCGGCGCACCGACGGGACAGCGTCGATCGCACTCATCTCGCTCACGGCGGTCAGGGCAAAGATCGCCGCCCGGGTTGGTGCTCCCAGATCCCCGCCATCCATCATCTTGGCGATGTTCTGCGAGCCAAGGTTGCAGGAGATATCGTGGCCGGTGTCTTCATAGCCCAGATCTTCCGTGAAAGACGAAGGCGTGGAGACCTGCAGGACTTCCGTACAGAGATTGGACATGGTCACGCGGCCATCCACCGGGTTGGCGCGGTTTACCGTGTCCTCGAACACGATGTAGGGGTAGCCGCTTTCAGCCTGGATGGCGGCGGCGATCTCCAGGATCTTGCGGGCCCGGACCTTGGTTTTGCGGATCCGGTCGTCTGCCACCATCTCGTCGTATTTCTCGGTGACGGAGATCTCGGTCATGCCGCAGCCATAGACCTTTTGGACGTCATGCGGAGAGAACAGGTAGACATCGCCATTGCGCTTGGCCACCTGCATGAAAACATCGGTGATCACGAGACCAAGGGACAGGGTCTTGATCCGGATCTTCTCATCCGCATTCTCACGCTTGGTGTCCAGGAACCTGAGGATATCCGGATGGTGGACGCTGAGATAGGCCGCGCCTGCGCCGGGCCGCGCGCCAAGCTGATTTGCGTAGGAGAAGCTGTCTTCCAGAAGCTTCATCACCGGAATCACACCGGCGCACTGGCCTTCGATGCCCTTGATCGGCGCCCCTTCCTCGCGCAGGTTGGTCAGGTTCAGGGCTACGCCGCCGCCGCGCTTGGACAGCTGCAGCGCCGAGTTGATGCCCCGCGCGATGGATTCCATGTTGTCTTCGATGCGCAGAAGGAAGCAGGAGACCAGCTCGCCGCGGCTTTTCTTGCCGGTGTTGAGGAAGGTCGGCGTCGCCGGCTGGTAGCGGCCCGAGATCATCTCCCGCATCAGAGTCATCGCGAAATCCTGGTCGCCACGCGCCAGTCCAAGCGCAACCATGCAGATGCGGTCTTCGAAACGCTCCAGGTAGCGTTTGCCGTCACGCGTCTTCAGCGTATAGGAGCGGTAATACTTGTAGGCCCCCATGAGGGTCGGGAAGCGGAATTTATGGGCGAAGGCCGCGTCCCAGATCTTCTCGAGGAACGAGAACGGGTAGAGATCCAGGACCTCTTTCTCGTAGTAGCCCTCATCGACCAGGTAGTTCAGTTTTTCCTCCAGCGAATGGAAGAAGACCGTGTTCTGGTTGACGTGCTCCAGGAAGTATTGCCGCACCGCGCGCCGGTCAGCGTCGAAGTCGACATTGCCGTCCGGATCGGTGAATTTCAGGCGGGCGTTGAGCGAGTAGAAATCCTCGCTTACGCCGCCAAAGATGTTTTCGACTGAGCCGTCCATAGCCTGATCAATCCTTCTCTTACGCGGTCGACGTCAGCAGGCATCCCTGCCAGCTCAAACCGGTGCAGGACCGGCACACCGCAGTTGACGGAAACGGCCGTTGCACCCTGCGCAAACATCCGGCCGAAGTTACGATTTCCGCCGCCGATCACCCCCAGCAGCCAACGGCGATTGCCGGGGGCATTGAGAAATCGATCAACGGGTTTCGGAATGGCGCCGCGGCCCAGGCCATCGGCGTAGGTGGGCGTGATGAGCACGAAGGGCTCCTCGACCCGCACCGGATCCCCATGGTTGGCGATCCGGATACTGGGAAGGCCAATCTTGGAGACAAAACGCTCAGTGTTGCCGGTCTTGCCGCTCCAGTAGACGATCTTGCCCTGCTCGATGCCCAGCATGCCCGGGCCTTACGTCTGCAAGCCGGCGATGCGTCCGGGCTGGAATCCGGACCAATGCTCATTGCCGGCAACAACAACGGGAAGGCTGCGATGGCCAAGTGCGGTTACCGCAGCCTCGGCGTCAGGATTGTCCGTCAGGTCGACAGCTGTGAAGGCAATGCCCTTCTGCGTCATCGCGCGCTTGGTCGCTTCGCATTGCACGCAGGCGGGACGGGAATAGACAGTAACGATTGGATCAGGGGACACGGAAGCATCCCCCGGGGAGGTTTGTTGGGTCATTGGCAATCCATTTGGTCTTTCAGTCCGGAGAGGGCCGAAGCACCGGCTCACTCCCCTTTTCGCAGTTTGAGGCTAGCCGCCCCAAATGAAATGTTCAATCCGGTTTTTCGCAAATTCGTGCGGCCAATTCATTCGATCTTGACGATATCCCCACTGCTGGCGGATCCGCCCATGGCCAGGTTCAGGAGCTGCTCACCGGCGACGTAGGAAACAGATGTCACGGTGTCGCGGATATAGGTGTTGTACCCGCCGGACGCGCCTTCTGCCGCAAGCGAGATGGTGTAGGTGCCCGCACCGATCGGGGCACCCTGTGCATCGTAGCCATCCCAGGTGACAGAATTCAGCTTCCCGCCCTCCCCCGGGAGCCCCTCGATCATGCGCAGGACGTTGCCTTCGGCATCGCTGATGATCGCGGTCACTGATGCCGCCTCGCCTTCGATCTCGTAACTGAAGCTGACCGGCGACCCGGCCTCATCGACAGTAATGCTGTTCGAGGGCACAGTGACCGACCGGCCGATCAAAGACGCCTCAGACATCGAAGCCGTCAGGGCGAGCGTGGACCGCAGCTGCTCCAGCTGGGAGTTGGTTTTCACAGATTGCTCAACCTGGGTCAAAGTCGCGATCTGGGACACGAACTGCGTCGGGTCCATGGGCTCCAGAGGGTCCTGGTTCTTGATCTGGGCAACAAGCAAGCCGAGGAATGTCTCATAATCTTCGGAAAGCTTCGAGAGTGATCCATCGGAGGCCGGTGCCACCGAGGCATTGGAAATGGAGCTGATGCTCATGGGAACCCCCTTATGTCAGGATGTTAAGTCCGCCCGCGGACCGGGCCTGGCTGCGCGGCGCATTATCGTCTGGCCCGGAATTGTCCAGGCTCTCCGCCCGGTCCGGGCCTTCGCTTGAGCCGTCAGCGGTGCGCGGCGTCTGACCCTGCTGCTGGCCTTGGCCGCCCCGCCCGGTGCCGGGCTGGAAGAGGTCCATGTTGAGAGACCCCCCGCTGTTGCCTCCGGAAGGCTGGAAGAGATGGGAAATCGCGCTCCGCTCATTGCGCATTGCCTCCAGCACCAGAGGGTTCTGAACGCGCATATCCACTTCAAGGCGGCCATCGGCCGCCCGATCCACCGAAATCTCGATGACGCCCATGCCGTGCGGCTTCAGCCGGATCGTTGCGGTGCCTGTCTCAGTGGGAATTTGGACCAGCTGATCAACGACCTGGCGCACGATTGGGGAATTGGGCTGGGGTGCCGGTTGCGGGGCTTCCGGGCTCATTGCCGTCTGCACGGCCGCAAGCCGCATCTGCTGGGGAAGAATGGTCGTATCCTGCAACTGGGGGCCGGAGGCAGCGGCGGATGCGGCTTGCAGGGATTGTAACGGCTTCGCCGCTCCCGCGGTTCGCACCTCTACAATCTCCCGCTCCGGCGCGCTGCCCTTGCCGCCCGCATCATCCACCATCCGGTCAAAGGATGACGGTTGGGCGGCACCAGCAGTCAGGGCGCGCTGGCCGACCGCATCAGGGCTCTTGGCCGGGGCCTGAAGGCCAGCCTCAATGGCCGCATTGCCGGGGCCGGATACGGCCTGGGCTTGGCCGGGCTGCGACGCATTATGCACCTCAGATGCCCCGGCTGCAGCAGGCACAGATCCGGCCTGGACCGGTACAACCTCTTCTGCCCCGGTATCTTGCACAGCTGCAGCCTCAGCCAAGCCAGCCTCATGGTCCTGAGCAGGTTCAACCGGCCGCACATTCAAAGACTGAACGTCATGGGCAACAACGGGCGCCGCCGCATCCGCATCGGGGATAACGGCGGCTTCGCGATCATCCCCGACCGCAATCACCGCCTCAGCCGGTTCGGCCACCGCTTCTGGACTGAAGGGGACGGACACGGGAATATCCTCACCGCGAGCAGCGTCTTCGACTGCCTCAATAGGCTCGCCCTGCGGCAATGGATCATTTCGCGCAGTGAGCGCTTGCTCTATGCCGCCGGCAGATGCCGCCTCCGGTTCCGGAAGTTCCGATCCGCCTGCATTGCCGGCCGGGAGGTCTTCGGGCTGGGGGAGCTCTTCAGGTGGCGCCTTCTGATCATCCGGCACGCCATCCCCGTCCGGGCGCTTCTCGTCCTGTGCGACCGGCAGGGGGTCTGTATCCGATGCGGCGTTGAGGACACGTTCAAACCCGCTCGATGAGGCGGCTGGTGCGGTTTGCGCAGGCGCATTGTGCGGCATCGTGAGGAAGGGGACTTGCATCAATACTCCGCATTCATGAAATCGGCGGTCACGCCGCGCTTGAGCAGATAATTTTTCATCCGGGCCATGGCTCGGCTTTCGATTTTTCGCATCTTCGCCACCGACATGTCAAGTTTGGCAGCGAGCTCGTCCACAGGCCCGTCTTCGGACAGCCGGTTGAAGATGATTTCGGCTTCAACAGGTGTCAGCGCTTCCCCGGCCAGATCGAGCACCTTCCGGATGCCCGACTGGATCTCGTCCTTGACCATGGACGTTTCAGCCGTAACCGCTGTCGAGGACGCGGTCACCTCATGCAGGTCGTCGATGTCGGTAACATAGCGCGCCTCGAAGACCAGGGCGGCTTCATCCTCATCCATCTGGCCAGCTTTCGCAGTCCGCAGCCGGTTTTCCGGAATATCTACAATCCTGCTTGGAAACGCTGCCTCCTGCGCCATCGCGGAGCGGATGAATTTGACCGCATAGGCGAAGAACGGAACATCAGGTGCAGGCTCGTATTTGCGCAAGGCCTTGATCATGGCCTCCGTGCCAGCGGAAACCAGGTCATCACGTTCATTCTGAGATCGTGTCCGGCGCCGTGCCATGGCCTGAATCTTGGAGAGGTTCTTGTCCACGATGCGGTTTAGGGCCAATGGATTCCGGCTCCGTTTCCAGTCGCGTATCCAGCCCTGCTCGTCATCCACATCTTCATTGAAGCCAATCGTGGTGCTGTCCAGCATATGTATTCCCAAATTCCACCGCAGGGCCGGGAAAATCCGGATTTCCGGATAATCATTCGCGGACGCCGCGTCATTGGAGGTATTCCAGAAGGCAGGCAACCGCTTCCTTCGCATTTTTCCCAGCCCAGCAGCGGGGCGATGGAGAGAGTGCAGCATTTTTTCTTTTTTCACAAGTCCCTGAGCGGTAGAGTTACCATCGAAAGTCCATTTTTCACAAATGGACACCGCAATATCCTCACTTGGAAAGACAGAGCAACATGTCCCCGAAACACGACAATCATGCCGTCATCATCAAGCGTCCCAAGAAAGTGAAGAAAGGACATCATGGCGGGAACTGGAAGGTGGCCTATGCGGACTTCATGACGGCCCTGATGGCCTTCTTTCTGCTGCTCTGGATTCTGTCCGGATCCAATGAGGAGCAGCTGCGCGGCCTTGCGGACTTCTTCACGCCTTCAGAGATCCCCCTCGTGGAGATCAATGGCATCGGCATGGAGATCAAAGCGGTTCAGCAGCCTCAGAGCGAACTGACCCCTGAGGCGGATTCTGCCCCGACAGGCCCGGATCAGATCGGCCTTGAGGACACAGACACTGCCGAGGCCCGATCCGGAGCCGTAAACCCTTGGCTGCAGCTCGACAAGGAGACCACAACGCCCGAAGAAAAGGGTGGAGCCACTCTGTCTGAACAGCTTGAAGCCACCAGGGACCGCATCAATGAAAGCTTCGAGGAAAGCCCTGAGCTTGCGGCTCTCTCTGAGAACCTGATGGTATCCCTGAAGGAGAACGGCATGATCGTCGAGATCGTGGATCTCGGCGACCGGCCGATGTTCCGCACTGGCAGCGCAGATCCGAGCGAAGCCCTGCTGTCCATCCTGGGGCAGCTCGCTCCGGCGATTTCCGAACTCCCCCTGGAGATCCGCATTACCGGCCATACGGACGCCCGACCCTTCCGCAGCGGCAGCAACTACGGGAACTGGGAGCTGTCCGCCGATCGGGCCAATGCAATGCGCCGGGCCATGCTCTCCAAGGGAATTGCTGCAGGGCGTATCATGAGCGTGGCCGGGGTTGCCGCGGTTGATCCCCTGATAGAGGCGGATCCGGAAGATGCCCGCAATCGCCGCGTGACGATTGAACTGACCGCGCCAGCATCGGCCCAGGCCGAGTAAATCCGGCGCTCATGTCCCAAGCGCCACGCCCGGTTGTCCGGGCGTGGCGCTGCCTTTCCGGGTATCAGTCAGATACCTGTCCGGTAGAGAACTGCGTTCTCCAAAGTCAGCGACCCGAGACCGGCTTGCGGCGCCAGCTGGCCCACAGCCCGTCCGAATGCCTCCATGACATCCTGGCTCTGCCGCACAATCGGCAAGGCGCCGGCCTGGACAGCAATCTTCAGTGCCGCATCCCGCAGCGCTGGCCGGTCCGGCGCGACCCCGGCCTTCTGGACCAGAATTCGAGCATCGAACGTCGCGGTCCCATGACCTGGAATATTGGCGGCAATTTCCTCGACGACGACGGTCTCCAACGGCTCGGCCTCTGCAGCGGGCGTGAAGATCTTGGCTGCGGCCTCAGTCCCCAGCGCGAAGCCGGTTCCAGCGCAGACCGCCAAAAACAGGGCGATCACCGAACGCCTTGGTGCTGGTGGCACATCTTCACCGGTTGCCTTGAAAAATATGCGGCGCATAGGCTCCTCTCTCGTTAGTAGGGCAGAACGACGTCGAGCATGTCTTCGCCGTAACGCGGGGTCTGAACACGGGAAATCTGGCCTTTCCCGCCATAGGAAATCCGGGCTTCCGCGATTTTCTCGTAAGGAATGGCATTGCTCATATCGACATCGACCGGACGGATGATCCCGGCAACGCGCAGCTCGCGCAGCTCGTTGTTCACCTTCACCTCCTGGCGCCCCGCGATGACCAGATTGCCGTTTGTGAGGCGGCGGATGATCATCACGGCAACCTTGAGGCTGATTTTCTCGTTGCGGGCAATGCTGCCCTGGCCTCGGGACGTGCTGGCCGAAGACAGATCAACGATCGAGCCTGATGGCAGTTCGCCAGGATCGATGCCCGGGAGCACCGCATCGAGCTTGCTGCCGTACCCGAGGAATGTCGATCCATCGATTTCATTGCCGGACGAGCGCGAGCGGCGGGACTGGTTTTCCAGCTCAGCCTCATCGTCGATGTCGATCATCACCGTAAGAATGTCACCCACCCTTGCGGCGCGATGGTCACCAAAAAATCCTGTGGATCCGGTCTGCCACAGGGAGGAGGCTTCAGCCCGCTGCGGGGTCCGGACCGGCTCGGGATCAGGCATCGGCACATGCACGATGCTGGCTTCCGGCATGGTCTGGTCATCCAGGCCGATCCCGGACAGCTGAGGGTTCCGGTTTTCGGAGTAATTGGTGCAGGCGCCAAGAACCAGGCCGGCACACACGAGAATTTTCACATTCTGGAGAGACTTCTGTCGCATTGGGGTTCTTCTTTCGGAATGTTTCGCATCAGACGGTTTCACAGAGCTGCCGTCACCGCCCGTCCACCTGAACGACGCCATCTGAGATGACCTCCGCCGTCAGGGTGGCATTTGATTTCAAATTGACGATCCGGACTTCTTCGCCCTTGGCGCCATCTTCGAGCGCCTTGCCGGGCGCGCTGAGGTTCAGCCCTCCGTCCGAGAGCACAATCGTCACCGCATCTCCGCGATTGACGATCCGGGGCTCGGTCACAGACCCCTCGATCACCGGGCGCCCCTGCAGGAGGATCCGGCGTGTCTCCTTGCCGATCAGCTGTTCAGGATTGCGCAGAGACCCGGACGGAAGGGCCATCATGGCGATTTCGGTCATGCGGAGATCGTTCTCCGCCAGAATGACCCCGGCCGGGATGCGCCTCACAGGCACATAGGCCGGAACCGCAATGACGGCCTGACCGCGGAAACCGGTGCTGCTGCCGTCGGCCTCAATCAGCCGTGCGGCAAACATGCCGGAGCGCGGATCGTAGGAAAAATCCTTGAGCGTCATGCCGCTGTCCGGCAGACCCTTGGGCAGCCGGAGTTCAATCCGCCCGTCCTGCGGAATCTCCTGGCCGCTGGCCATCAGCAGCTGCTCCTCGACCAGAGTGGCAACTGCCGATCCCGCAAGCAGGTCTTCAGCCGCATGGAGCGCAGCGCCAGCAAGAAGCGACAGCCCCGCCAGCGCGCCGGTGAAAAAGGTCCGCGCGCTCATTAGCGGATCTGGTTTGCGGTCTGCATCATTTCATCAGCGGCCTTCAGCGCCTTCGCGCCCATCTCGTATGTCCGCTGCGCCGTGATGAGGTCCGTCATTTGCTTGATCGGGTCGACATTCGACCTTTCCAGGTAGCCCTGGCGGATGATGCCGGCGGAGTCCTCACCCGGATTTCCGATCATCGGTTCCCCGGATGCAGCAGTCTCCAGCATCAGGTTGTTGCCCGCCGGTTTGAGGCCCGCCTCGTTGATGAAGGTCGCCAGCGTGATCTGGCCGATCTCTTCGGGCTCTACCGCATCGGACGTGTAGGCCAGCACCAGGCCGCTCTGGGTGATTTCAATCTCAGTGGTGTTGTCCGGCACCACCATGGCAGGCTCCAGAAGATAGCCCTCCAGAGTCACGATTTCGCCTTCAGGGGAAAGTTGAAGGCTGCCCGCCCGGCTGTAGGCATTGGTGCCATCCGGCCTTGTGACGACGAAATACCCTTCACCATCGATCGCAAGATCGAGCTGGTTGTCGGTTTGGTCGAGACCGCCCTGCGTATGGAGGCGGACCACGCCGGTGGCGCGCACGCCGAGCCCGACATCGACCCCGACCGGCCGCACAGTGCCGTCCGCATTGGGCGCGCCTTCACGCTCCATGGTCTGATAAATCAGGTCAGCAAAAGCTGCCCGCCCCGCCTTGAAGGCGGTCGTGTTGGCATTGGCGATGTTGTTGGCAATCACATCGACATTGACTTGCTGGGCCTGCATGCCCGTTGCAGCGATACCAAGTGTCCTCATGTCAATCTCCGTTTCAATTCTGTTTTTCGCATATTCTGGCTGTTTTACTTCGGCGCCAGGCGGCTCAGGGTTTGCTTGCGCAGGTCATCGGCCGCATTGGCGAGGTTCATCGCGGCCTCATACTGACGCTGGAAGGAAATCATCCTGGTCATCTCGGTGACAGGATTGACGTTGGATTTCTCCACGAACCCCTGAGACATGCGGGGCTCAATGACGGGCACAAGATCCACAACCCCGTCCCGCGGCGCCATCATGCCACCGCCCAGCTGCGTCCAATGCCTGCTGTCAGGCGCCTGGAACACGCCGATGCGGGCAATTTCGCCGCCCCGCTCATCAGTGATTGTTCCGTTTTGCGCAATCTCCACCTGGCCAGAGCCCGGCGGAATGTTGATGGGCGCACCGCCCTCATCCAGAACCATGTCGCCGGATGGCGACACCAGGTCTCCCTGGGCGGTGAGGATAAAGCTGCCCGCCCGTCCAAGAGCTGTCTGACCGCCCTGGGTCACAAAGCCGAACCATCCGTCGCCGGTGATCGCCACATCCAGCGGGTTGGAGGTTTGCTGCAACGCACCCTCGTCCATGCTGGTGTAGGTGCCGCGGTCGATCGCATAGGACATCTCCCGCATATCGCTGTCGGCGCCGGTGTCGACGACAAGGCTTTCAAACATCGCCGCTGAGGCTCGGAAGCCGTCCGTGTTCGCATTGGCAATGTTGTTTGAGCTGATATCTGTTGCGCGCTGCAGCAGCGCAGCCCGCGAAATCGCAACGTAGCCTATATTGTCCATATTCCCCGCAGGTCCGTGAGGTGTTGATAATGGCCGGTTTCTGGTTGATCCGGGCCAGCGCGATAGACTATACATGATCTTGTTTTTTCGCATAACCCCAGAAATGCGAAAATCAAATAGCCTCGAAGCAGAAGGTATCGATGATTTTGCATCTCCCCTCAGTCTCTCGCGCGCCCTCACAGGCCCGTAAGCTTGCCGGGTGTGCAGCCCTCGCCTCCCTGGCCCTGATCGGGAACGGTGCATCCGCGGAGGTGTCCGTCTATGCAGGCGGCGCAGTCCCGCTGCACACGCCGGCCGCCATTGAGGCCCGCCTTGATCTGGGCACACGTCTGGACGGTACAGGCTTTGCAGCCGCCCGCGCCGGACTGGACGAGATATACACATCCGCGCCCGCAAACCTGCGCAGTTCGGCCGCGCTGGATTATGCCAGCTTCCTGATTTCCTGGATGATGCTGCCTGAAGCCGCCAGTTTCATTGAGGCGGCGCAGCACGATGGCGCCGCCAACGGTCGCACTGATCCGCGTGCTGAAGCGTATCTTGGCATGATCCGGCTGCTCGCTGATGCACCCCCGCCGCCAAACGGCTCCCCTGTGCCCGAGGCCGTCAGGAATGATCCGGTCTGGTCCGTCATCGCCGATATCCAGTCAGGCGAGGAGGTCACCAAGGCCAGGATCCGGACTGCGGCTGCGGGCCTGACCGATCACAGCCGGTTTGTATCCGGCCGCCTGGCGCCCCATCTCTTCAAAGCCGCCATGGACGCATCCGATTGGGATCTTGCCCGCAAGATCCTGAATGCAGCGCAGTCTGGCACTGACCTTGAGGGGACATCGCAGATGCTCCTCATGCGCGGCCAGCTGGCGCGCGCGGAAGGTCAGCAGCAGATGGCCTTCGACTTCTTTGCCTGGGCGGCAGAGCATCAGGACCGCGCAGCCGCAGAGGCGCGGATCGAGCTGGCCGAACTGGCCCTGCAAAACTCCGAGCGGTCCGTTCATGAACGGGTCAGGGACCTTCTGGCAGAGGGGCTGCCAAAGTGGCGGGGCGACAGTCTTGCGCTGAAAATGCGGGCGCAGCTTGCACGGGTTTCGGAAGACCTCGGGGATGCGGAGACCGCCGTCATGACAATGGCGCTCATTGAGGCCGATCATCCTGGCACCCCGGAAGCGGAGCTGGCGGAGCGGCGCATCAAGGTCATCCTGAACCTCCTTGGGGATGCGATAGCCCTCGAGGCCATGGGGATCAGCGAAGCGGTGGCGACCGTGCGGCGGATTGAGCCTTACATGGCGGCTCACACGGAGCGCGCAGCAGTGCGCGGCGCCCTTGCGCACCGCCTTGAAGCCGCAGGACTGACCGTGGCGGCACGCGCAGAGTTCACGGACATCTGGGACAGCCTGCTGGCCAGTGAGCGGGATCAGATTGCTCCGAACCTCTTTGACCGTCTGGTTCTTGAGCAGGCAAAACGGCTTGTGCGCCAAGGTACCCCCGGGGCGGCTCTCGGTCTTCTGCGGCTGCGGCCGGACCGCCGGGTGGCCAGCCTGGATGCCGACTACGCCAAAGTGGTCCTGGAGGCCGGCGGCGTGCCTGATGCGCGCGGCGAAAGCGCCGAACTTATTTCACTGGAAATCGCCCGCAGCGCGCTTCGTGAAGGGCGGGATACCATGGCCCTGGCTGCCATGAAGTCTGCCGGACGCCTTCCTGCCCCGGAGGGCATCGCCGCAACCCGCCTGGCCGCTGAGCAGGGCCAGACCGCAGTTGAAGAGTACCTTGAAGGTGTCCCTTCGGCGAAGCGCGGTCATGTTGAGCAGCTCGCCGGAATGAGGGCCGCGGACCCGCCGCCGATCACGCCCCTCTCAACGGGCACGGCGCAACACATCCTGCGAAGCGCTGGCACCTCTCTCGATGCCGCAACCGCGCTGACCGCGCAGAACTGACAACCACTCGCAAGAACCCGGCAGGCGCAAATCTGCCAGACTACTCCGAAAGGGAACACTACATGTCCATCCAGAACGCAATGCAGGCAGGTGTGGCAGGCCTCAGGGTCAACTCCAAGGCCGTCGCCAATATCTCCAGCAATATCGCGAACTCCGGCACCATCGGCTACAAGCGGAGCTTCACGCAGATGGTCAGCCAGGTCGTCGGGGATTCCGGTTCCGTGAGCGGCGTCAGCCGTAAGGATGTCGAGACCGGCGGCCCGATTATCTCCTCGAGCTCAGCCACCGATCTGGCCATTGATGGCGACGGCTTCTTCGTGGTCATGAAGGATCCCAACAGCACTGACCAGTCCAATTTCATGCTGACCCGGGCAGGCTCATTCGAAGTCGACAAGAACGGCTACCTCGTGAACTCCGCCGGCTACTACCTGGCGGGCTATTCCTACGATGACACCGGCAGCATCCCGGGCGTTGACCGCAACACGTTCAATTCGCTGGGCGCCGTGAAGGCGGGCGCGGCCTCGCTGACGGCTGAAGCCTCCGCCGCGGGGTCGATCAGCGGCAACCTCCCTTCGAGCCTCACCGGCACGGGCGTTGCCCAGGACCCCTTCATCTCCAGCATGACCTACTTCACCGCGCTGGGTGAACAGGAAGGCCTGACCTTCTCCTGGACGCCTGACACCGCTGTCGACAACGCCTGGAGCGTTGAGGTCGCCGGCAGTGACGGCACCGTCTATGGCACGGTCGATGTAACCTTCTCGGATTCAGGCCCCACGGCCGGCGCACCAGCATCCTATGCCTTCACCGCGGATCCCGGCCTCGCGGCGCCTGCCGCCTTTGCGGTCGACGCAAACGGCAACATGACCATCACCGTCAACAATGGCACCGCGCCTCAGGTCCTGGACATCGCCCTGGGCGCAGTGGGCAGCCATGACGGGATCACCCAGTTCGACGGCGACTATGAGCCCCAGAAGATCACCGTGGACGGCTCCTCGACGGCCGCTCTTGAGAAAACCGAGATCGACAAGGAAGGCAATATTGTCGGGGTCTTCGACAACGGCAAGCGCCGCTCCCTCTATCAGATCCCGGTCGCGACCGTGGACAATCCCGCGGCGATGGACGCTGTGACCGGGAATGCTTACACGCTGACGCTGGGGTCTGGTGATGCGGTCATGAACGTTGCCGGCTCCGGCGCGGGCACCGTTGAGTCCGGCGCAACCGAAGCCTCCAATGTGGACATCGCGCAGGAGATGACTGACCTGATCCAGGTTCAGCGGGCCTATTCCTCGAATGCGAAAATCATCACGACCTCTGATGAGATGCTGCAGGAAGTGAACAACCTCAAACGCTGAAGGTAATCTGAAATGGGACTTTCTTCTGCATTGAACATTGCGCGGTCCGGCCTCACCGTGGCCGCGCAGCAGACCGACCTCATCTCGCGCAATATCGCCAATTCCAAGACCGAAGGCGTCAGCCGCAAATGGGCTGAGCTGGAAACGACCGCTACCGGCGGCGTTCAGGTCACCTCTGTCGAGCGCAGCGTCGACAGCCTGTTGCAGCGGCTTGACCGGACCAACGGGTCGAAGATTGCGCATAACGCGACCGTTTCGGATGGGCTCAAGGCCTACACCGATTTCCTCGGCCAGCCGCGCGATGAAACATCCCCTGCGGCGATGATGGCAGAGTTTCATGATGCCATTGTGAGCCTGTCGGCAATGCCGGGCGAAGAAGCCTCGCAGATCCAGGCCGTCACTAAGGCCAAAAAGCTGGCGGAAGGGCTGAACAGCCTTTCCGGAACGCTTTCCGACATCGGCCAGGAAGTCGAGCGCAATATCCGCTATGACGTTGCCAGCGCTAACGAGGCGCTGGAAAACATCGCGATCCTCAACCAGAAAATCCTGCGGTCCGATGCCGGTTCGTCCGCTCAGGCGGAATACCGCGACAAGCTGGACCAGCTCCTGAACGACGTGTCGGGCTACATGGACATCCAGACGGTCACCTCGGATGATGGCGCGGTCAATGTCTACACCGGATCCGGGACCGAGCTGGTGGTGGGCAGGAAATCGGCAGCCATCACCTATGATCCGATCGCCGGAACACTCTCGGCGGGGAACGTCGATATCACCCCCGGCTCAAACGGCCGCGGCATTTCTCAGGGCAGCCTCGGCGGACTGTTTGGTCTGAAGACCGGCCACCTTCCGAAACTTTCGGAGCAGCTGGATGCTCTGGCTGGCGCCCTGATTACCGGAATGGAAACCGCAAACCCCTTCGGCACCGGCGGCACGGGCCTTTTCACGGATGCCGGCGCGGCATTCGATGCGACCGCCATCAGCGGCCTGGCTGGCCGGATAACGGTGAATGCCGAAGCGGACAGCACCGTGGGTGGTGACCCAAGCCTCCTGCAGAGCGGCGGCATCGCCACGACACCCTCTGGTGACGCCTCCTTCGTCACAGCGATGCTCGATGCCTTTGGCCAGACGATCACCGTGGATCCGGCCGGGCTCGGGGACACGCTGACCCTGTCGGACATGGCCCCCGCGCTGGTGTCCCAGCAGCAATCCCTGCGCGCCAATGCGGAAGCCTCCACGCTGACCGCAAAGTCGGCGGGCGAAACGATCTCCGCCTCCCGGGCGAATTTCGAAGGGGTGAATATCGACGACGAGATGCAGAAGCTCCTGGTGGTCGAACAAAGCTACCGCGCCAATGCGCGCGTCATGACGTCCATCAGCGAAATGATGGACACCCTCCTCCAGGCCTTCTGATAAAGGACACCCGATGACGATCTCGACAATCTCGACCACCCAGCAGTCCAACAACATGCGGCTGATCATTGCCCGCCAGAACGAGGAACTGGCCAAACTTACCATGGAGTCGTCAACCGGCTTCAAAAAGGATGTCTACGCGGAAAACCCGGGCTCCGCCACGCAGAGCCTGAAAATGCGTTCCCTGATGGCCAGCACGGAATCCTTCCAGACCTCCAACAAGCTCCTGGAGGGCAAACTGGAGACCGCCTATGACACCCTGTCGAATGCGACGGCGGTGGCCCGGGACTTCCAGGACCTTTCCCTTGCCGGCGAGATCACCTCGATGAACCGTTCAGAATACCGCCAGCAGGCCGAGGATACCCTTCACCGGATGGTGTCCGCCCTCAACACGACCTACGGCGGTGAGTTCCTGTTCTCGGGTCTGGAGACCGGCCAGAAGCCATTGGAAATCAATGCCGCGGGGACCGGCGTGACCTACCTCGGCGACACCACCGGCAAGCTTTCAGCCCGGATCGATGGCACCACGGACCTCAATTATGGCATCCGCGCTGATGATCCGGCCATCACGGATGTCTTTGATGCGCTCAACACTGTCCTGTCGACCAACCTCGACGCGCTCTCGGACACGGACTTCGAGATCCTGCGTGACAACGTCACCGGCCTGATGAACCAGGGCATCACCGGCATGACCTCCTTGGCCGCGGATCTCGGCAACAACCAAGCCATTCTGGAGAACAAGATCACCGACCAGGCGTCGCTCCTGAAGATCTACAACAATGCGGTGGCGGATGTTGAGGTAGCGGAGCCGGAAGAAACCGCCCTGCGCCTCAAGCAGCTGATGAACCAGCTCGAGGTCAGCTACCAGGTGACCTCGAGGATCTCCGGCATGAGCCTGCTGAACTACCTCTGATCCGCAGGCCCTGATTATGGAAACGCCCCGCTTGTGCGGGGCGTTCATTTTGGGAACGGGCCTAGCTCTCAACACTGGTCAGTTAGAAGGCTCTAGGGGAATGGAATACAAGTTGTTTTTAGCTGTCCAGAAAAGCATGCCATCGTCAACTGCAACGGATACACCACCTTCAAAGCCGCCCCGATTCACCACAGACGGCTCCTCCTCAAAACATGCGCCTCGCTGAATAAGGTCGCCCCCCATTTGCCAGAAAATGTTACCAGCACTGGCAGATAGACCATCTATGTCGGAGTAGTTTTGCTCATTCAACTGCACTGCCTTTAAAGGCTGAGACAGTTCACTGACATGGAGATATCCCTTCTGATCCAGCCAATAGATCATACCACCATCCACTGAGAACTTGGTGTTCTGGTGCCAGCCGCCCCGATCCAAGATCTTAGCCTGCGCTTTCGCTGCTAGGTTTCCATAAAAAATATCGCCATCTCTGATCCAGTATACAACATCATTTTCCACGGATATGGATGTCACACCTTTCCATCCTCCGCGGTCAATTTCTTCAGCGACCAGCGTTCCATCATACCTTGAACGAAATAAGCTATCACCTGAGATCCAGTAAATAAAACCGTTGTCGGCCGCAATTACAACGCCTGGACCCCAACCATTTCTGTCCAAGATCCGAACTCCCTCAGATGCCCTTACCGTGCAACTGACAACAGCTTCGGAAGCTCGGTTTGACTGATTGCTTAGTGAGTCAAAGCTGGCCTCATGCCTTACAATGAGTTCGGCCCCATTTTTGATCGCATTGTGATATAACTCATGCCCCTCGACGCAGATTTCAAAGGCCTCCACCACAGTTGAAGCTGTTGATGACGAGAGTTTCCCGGATAAGATGGCCTCGAGTATGCCCGCGACTGTGGCGGCAGCTTTGCAATCGTCTTTTATCTTGACCACGGCATTTGGACTGCTTCCAAGAGGCACCCTCATAGTCAAGCTCACCCGATGGTTTTCGAAAATAAGCGAGTTCGCAGTGCAAAGCTTGCCGACGCCAACGTCAAGAATCTTGTCGCAGCGCAATTTGGTGTCTGGCCCTCCCCAAGACACAACCGTAACCGTTCGCTCATTTCCAGCCAGCCCCATGCTTCCGATTAAGGCACATGTAACACCAACGAAAGCGAAACCCCTGACACACACCATTGGCCAACCCCACAAAAACACGCCGTTAAGTAAAGCACAACAAACAAGGGCAGTCAAAACGCACCCCACGCCCTTTATTCATTTTGCTCTTCAAAACCCGCTTGCCTGATTGACAATAATCAACATCCCGAATTGTGGTGATAGGCCTCTTCGGGGTTCAGTTTCGGGACCGGCACCTTTTACTTAAACAGCTCGCTGCGCAGCGCGCTCACGGTGCTGCCGGGTTCCTGAGCTTCCTTCAACTCATCGATAGCCCAGGCCCAGAAGAAGGATAGCGTCAGCAGGACATAGCCAGCCATCAGCAGCATGCTCCTGTTGGGCTTGGCGCGCACCGGAGCGCGTGCGGCGAACACGAAGGACACACGCTCGCCCGTGATGGACACCACCGGTTCGGCCGGGGCGCCGGATCCGGCCAGGCGGCCGCAAACGATATCCCGCGGCAACCGGATGCAAGAGGCCAGGACGCCCTCCGGCGCAACAAGGCCAAGCGGCAGGGCAAATCCGGTTCCGTCCGAACGCACCAGGATCTCACTGGAGGGGCACTCGGCCTCAGCTCCGCCGCCCGGGAACCGCAACAGCGCATCCCCATTCTCTGGCAGCTCGAATGCGGCCTCAGACATGCCACCGGGGAGCGCCTGGCGCTCCAGATAGGGGACGTAGCCTTGAGCCTCGGCCGTGGCGGTGGTTTCCGGATTTTCCGGAGCTGCTTCCTCCGCGGTTTCCTGTTCCGTCTCCGGGGCGTCAGGGGCGACGGGGAAGCTGATACCCATGTCACGCGCAAAGCGAAAATTGACCGCGAAATTGTCAGCCTCATCCAGCAGGTCGTCATTTGCCGCGATCCGGGCTTCGATATCGTGCAGCAGCGCCTGGTCGCCCGCGAAGTTGTGAGCGGCTGGCGGGAACCCCTCTGTGGCAGGGTGGACGCCGATTGCGCTGAAATCCTGCTCCCCGCTGCTGCCAAGGCGGGCCAGGACGTCCTCGACGCTTTCGCTCTCGTGCCACGGATAAATCCGGTCCGGCTCGCCGTGCCGGACGGCATATGCCAAGCCGATGTCGGCAGGCCAGTCGGGGTGCGCCCCGAACTCGGACCGTTCGAAAATTCTGATGAACGATGTCTGCGGCAAGAGCTCCAACTGACTGTCTCCAAGGTATCCTGTGTAATATGCGAAAATCTATTTGTAATCACATATTTCTGCAAGCTCCATCTTTTGCGAAAAACTGAATTGAAGTATGTTCCTCGCAATTGAGATTTTGGAGACTACCACCATGCTGATCCCCTTGGGGCTGCTCGTTGTGCTCGGGCTTGTGTTCGGCGGCTTCACGCTGTCGGGCGGCAACTTTGACGTTCTTTTGCATGCGCTTCCTTTCGAGGGAATGATGATCGCAGGGGCATCTATCGGAGCGCTGATCGTGTCCAGTGACATGGCCAGCCTCAAACTGACCGCTGGCGGTCTGAAGCGTGCCTTTACCGGCCCGCGCTGGAACGCAAAAGACTACCGTGACCTGCTGATGCTTCTGTTTGAGCTTACCCGGATGCAGCGTACTGCCTCACCCGTGGATATGGAGCAGCACATCGAGAACCCGCAAAGCTCTTCGATCTTCGGCAAATATCCGAAGATCCTGAAAGACACCTCCACCACGCTGCTGATCTGCGACGCTTTCCGGATGGTGACGCTGAATTTCGACAACCCCCACCAGATGGAAGATGTGATCGAAAAGCGGATCGAAACCAACCTGGAGGAACGGATGATTGCCGGTCACGCCATCACATCGATGGCAGATGGCCTGCCGGCGATCGGTATCGTAGCCGCGGTCCTTGGCGTGATCAAAACGATGTCGTCCGTCGACAAGCCGCCAGAGGTTCTGGGCGTGATGATCGGCGGCGCGCTGGTCGGCACCTTCCTCGGGGTTTTCCTGGCCTATTGCGTCGTGCAGCCCGTGGCTGAGCGCATCAAGGCGATCGAGGAGACGGATTACACCTTCTCCAAAGTCATCCGCGACATCGTGGTCGCCATGACGCAGCAGCATCCGCCGAACATGTGTGTGGAAATCGGCCGGGGCAACATCCCTGAACGGTTGCGCCCCACCTTCAACGAGGTCGACGAGCTGCAGCGCACCATCGCCCGCGGCTGATGGCAGACCGCAAGAAGACATATGCCCTCCTCGCGCGCCTCCATAAGCAGGAAATGGAGGCGCAATCCGTTGTGCTGTCATCCATGCAGGACGAAGCTGACAGGCTCACCCGGGAACGGTCGGCCTTGGAGGAAAGCAGGCGCGCTGGCGCCTCGGTCACCATGATCGAGGCGATGCCATACCGGGGCCGCTTCCTGAATGCGGTCCGCCAGGAAAACCAGCGCCTGTCCGGCCTGATCGCTGATGCTGAAAACAAAATCGGCGTCCAGCGTGACAAGGTGCTGAACGCCTACCGGGAACTGCGCAGCGCTGAACAGCTTGACGGCAGCATCAAGGCCGTCCAGGCGGAAGCAGAGCAGGAAGCCGCTCAGGCCGATGCTGACGAAATGGTTCTGCTCCGGCGCCCGGCCGCATACCTCTAGGCCCCTATCCGGCCGCCGCAGCCGCCGGATTGACCTGTTCCGGAAGCTCGACCTCAACACCCGCATCCGCCAGGAGGCCGTACAGGACCGCGAAGGCTTCCTCGCTGCTCTGCGGATCCCGGGTCCCTTGCCCCAGAAAGTCATCCGCCAGGCTGGCAAAGCGGATTGCCGCATCTGTTGCCGGATCAGAACCGGCACGGTAAGCGCCGATCCGGGCGAGATCCTCAACATCCGCATGACGCGCCAGCGCGCGGCGCGCGGCATTCATGATCGCGCGCTCGATCGGCACATGGCATCCGGGCAGCGACCGTGAAACGGACTTTGCGACGTTGATGGCAGGGTATCTGCCGTTCTCCGCAATCTTGCGGTCCAGCACGACATGCCCGTCAAGGATGCCGCGCACCGTATCAGCGACCGGCTCATTCATATTGTCGCCATCCACCAGCACGGTATAGAGCGCGGTGATGTCCCCGCCCCCCTTTCGCACCGAGCCCGGCCCGGACCTTTCAAGGAGGCGTGGCAGCTCGGTGAAGACGGTTGGCGTGTAGCCGCGGGTCGCCGGCGGCTCTCCCGCAGCCAGCCCGATTTCACGCTGCGCGGTCGCGAAGCGGGTTACGCTGTCGAGCATCAGCAGCACCTGCTTACCCTGATCGCGGTAGAACTCCGCAATGGATGTCGCCGTCAATGCCGCCTGGCGGCGCATCAGCGGCGGCTGATCCGATGTGGCCACAACGATGCATGAGCGCGCCATGCCTTCCGGGCCCAGATCGCGGGTGATGAAGTCCTGAACTTCCCGGCCGCGCTCCCCGATCAGGCCCATCACGATCACATCGGCATTCGTTTGCCGGGCGAGCATGGCCATGAGGGTGGATTTGCCAACGCCGGAACCGGCGAAGATGCCCAGGCGCTGTCCGCGGCAGATCGGCGTGAAGATGTCGATCGCCCGAATGCCGGTCTCCAGCTTTGCACCCATGACCCGCCGGTCAAATGCTTCAGGCGGCGCGCTGCGCAGCGGATATGCACAGGGGCCATCCGGCAGCGCAATCCCGTCGAGAGGTTCACCGAAAGCATCAACGACCCGCCCGATCCATTCCGAGCCGGGGAAGATATCCCCGCCGCCCGGCTGCAGCTCAACCTGGTCGCCGCGGCCAATGCCATCCCAGGTCCCGAACGGCAGCAGCCGGATGCCCTCAGGGCTCGTTGCCACAATCTCCGCCCGGATCCGGCCAGCAACAAGCGCCGCATCACCGATTTTCGCAGTTTCGCCGAGTCCGGATGCGGTCAGGCCAAGACCTCCAACGCTGGTCACCTTGCCGCTGACAGCAGGACCGGACAGCTTGCGCAGGCTGCTGCGCATTTGCGAAAATTTTGTTGGTCGTTCCATAAGCAGGGTTCCATTCCGGGATCGAGCCGGTGTATAAAAACTCCTGATTAGATTTTTCGCAAGGACAAACATGGCCGATACGCCGACTTCCTGGCTGCAGACAGCAAGCCAGAGGATGACCTGGCTTGCCGAACGGCAGAAGGTCATTGCAGAAAACATCGCCAATGCGGACACCCCCGGCTACAACGCCCGGGATGTCGAGAGTTTCGACGATTATCTGGGCAAAGCGCCTGGAAGCGCCGTTTCCGTGGATTATGCGAAAAGCGAATGGGGCCGTTCCCTGGACGGCAACGGCGTGATCCTCGAGGAGCAGTCCATTCTCGCGGCATCGGTCTCCGGCCAATACCGCCTCGCTTCCAAGCTCTACAGCAAAGCCCACCAGATGATCGCCACGGTCAACGGGAAGTAAGGAGCCGCCCATGGACAATCTCAGCGCTGTAGCCCGCACAGCCGGATCCGCCCTGCAAGCGCAGTCCGAGCGCCTGCGCATCATCTCCGAGAACATGGCGAACGCGGATACCGCCGGCGCGCCAGGGTCAGATACCTACCGCCGCAAGGTGGTGACATTCGGCAGCGTCCTCGACCGGGAAACCGGTGCGAACCTCGTAGAGGTTGCGGCAGTGTCGGATGACCCGTCGCCCATGCGGCTGCAGTATGACCCCTCCCATCCCCTCGCCGATGAGCAGGGCTACATCGAGCGCCCGAACGTCGAGCCCCTTGTCGAGATGGCCAACATGCGTGAGGCCGCCCGCAGCTACGAGGCCAGCCTCAACATGATCGCGACCAGCCGTGAAATGCGCCGGATGACAACCGATATGCTGGATTTTTAAGAAGGATCTCTCATGGATAGCATGTTTTCCAATGGCGCCCTGCGCGCCTACAAGGCGGGCCAGTCCGTACCAGCGGCCCCGGTGCCAGCTGCGGCCGCCGCCGAAGGTCCCAGCTTCTCCGCAATGCTTGAGGACACTCTGCGCGACACGGTGGAGACTGTCCGGGCCGGTGATAGTGCTGCGGTCGCCGGGCTGCAGGGCAAGATGTCCACTCAGGAGGTTGTTCAGGCGACCATGGCGATGGAGGCGGCATTGGACACCGCTGTCGCCGTGCGTGACAAGGTCGTCGGCGCCTACCAGGAAGTCCTGCGGATGACCGTCTGACATGCGCGCAGAGGATATTCATCATGTCATCACTGAGGCCATCTGGACGATCCTGGTGGCCTCAGGCCCTGTCCTGGCAGTTGCCATGGCGGTCGGGCTGGGGATCGCCCTGTTCCAGGCCCTGACCTCCGTTCAGGAGATGACACTGACCTTCGTGCCAAAGATTGCCGCAATCTTTGTGACGATTGTCCTCTGCTTGCCCTTGATCTACTCGGCTCTCACCAAGCTTACCGATCAGTCCTTCGATCTCATCGTAAGCGGCGGCCTCTGAAGATGCGAAAATCATTGATCTGCGCCGCTCTCATGGCCGTGTCTCTCCCCGGCCTCGGTGCCGCCGAAGGCTTCGGCGGTCTGTTTGCGTTCCAGGAGCCTGCCTCACAGGCAGAGAGCGCGCCGCCCGCTGCCAGCCAGCAACCGGTTCAGGCGCGCCTGCAGCAGGTTCCGTCTCTGGATGGGCCATACGGGCATGCCATGCCGAGCCTTGAAGAGCTGAAGCGGCTGGGGCCGGATGCGGCCCTGCCGGCCCAGGCGATGGCGGCGCAAAGGCGCATCCAGCCGGAGGCAAGCCAGCCAGCCGGAACCGCCGCGCCAATGAGGGCCAAGATGAACCCGCTCGATGCGCCTGTCCGGGCCAATCCGGGCAAGCGGCGCTATACACGCCGTCTCGCAGCGCCGCCCGCCGCACGGCCGGCAAAGCGCGAGGCCGCCGCATCAGAAACCGGATATCAGCGCGGCGCGCCTGCCCCGCTGATCCCCGGATACGAAATTTCCCCGTCCCGCACCGGTCAGTAATCAGGAGCTCCGCCCATGGCACAAGCAGAACGACAGAAGTCGGCTGTTCTTGACATTCTATCCGCGCGCCTCGGGATCATGTCCCGGCATCGCGATGTCTCATTTGCGATTGCGGTATGTGCGGTGCTGGCCATCCTCTTTGTGCCGCTCCCTGCCATCCTCCTTGATATTGGCCTGGCCTTGTCCATGTCGGTATCCGTACTGGTCCTGATGGTTGCCCTGTGGGTCCGCAAGCCGCTCGAATTCAGCAGCTTTCCCACCCTGCTGCTTGTTGTGACGATGATGCGGCTCTCGCTCAACGTTGCCTCGTCCCGCCTCATTCTGTCTGAAGGTCAGACCGGCACTGATGCCGCGGGTAACGTGATCCAGGGGATCGCCGATTTTGTGGTCGGAGGCGACTATGTGATCGGCACGGTCATGTTCTGTATCCTTGTTGCGATCAACTTCATCGTCATCACCAAGGGGTCGACGCGTATCGCTGAGGTTTCCGCCCGCTTCTCGCTGGACGCAATGCCCGGCAAGCAGATGGCAATCGATGCCGACCTTGGAGCAGGCATGATTGACGAGGTTGAAGCGCGCCGGCGGCGCAAAGAGGTTGAGGATGAAAGCGGCTTCTTTGGCGCCATGGACGGTGCGGCCAAGTTTGTCCGCGGCGATGCGGTTGCCGGTATCATCATTACGCTGATCAACGTCGTTGGCGGCATCCTGATCGGCATCACCCGCCACGGCATGGACATCGGCGATGCGCTCCACAATTTCACCGTCCTCACAATCGGCGATGGTCTGGTCACTCAGATCCCGGCCCTGATCGTTTCTATCGCCGCGGGCATCATCGTGACCAAGGGCGCCACCGAAGGCGCCGCCAATGAAGCTGTGACCAAGCAGCTTTCGGCAAGTCCGAAGGCGGTGTTCGTGGCAAGCGGCCTGATTTTCGTCATGGGGCTTCTGCCGGGCTTCCCCTTCCTGCTGTTCACCGCGGTTGCCGCGGTGCTGGCCGCGGTGGGCGTTTTTTCACGGGATGCGCAGCAAAACGAGCAGCAAAAGGCTGATGCGGAGAAGGCTCTGGCTGAGAAGAAATCCCAGGCCGAACCAGAGCAATCCTCGGGTATTGATACAGTGACCCTGGAAATGGCCCGGAGCCTCATCGTCATGCTCAACAGCGATGACGCCGCATTGCCGGGGAAGATCAAGAGCCTGCGCGAGATGTTCCAGAAGGAATACGGGTTTGTCCTGCCGCCGGTGCGCATCAAGGACGGCGAGCTTGCCAGCACCAAAGCCTACCGGATCAACGTTCAGGGCGTTGAGGTCGCCACCGGGGAGCTGCGCCCTGGCGGCAGGCTCGTGATTGATCCCGCAGGCGAGGCGACAGACCTGCCGGGCGAGCGGGTGAAAGAGCCCACGTTCGGTTTGCCTGCGATCTGGATCGACTCCGGGTCAGCGCCGGACGCGGAAGCCGCCGGCTTCACCGTTGTCGATCCCGAGAGTGTCATCGTCACGCACCTCACTGAGGCGCTGAAGGAAAACATGCCAGAAATGATGACCTATGGCGCCGCACGCGAGGTGATGAACGGGCTTGAGCCTGCCTACCGCAAACTGATCCAGGATATCTCATGCCCGTCGCCGGTGATCCTGCTGCGCAATATCCTGCGGAAACTGCTGTCGGAACGCATTTCCATTCAGAATACGCCGCTGATTGCGGAATCCATCGCTGAAGCGGCTGTCATCTCGACGAATGCCACTTTGGTTGCGGAGCATGTCCGCAAGGCCCTCTCAGCCCAGATTTGCAAGTCCCTGGAGGGAAGCGACGGTTTCATCCAGACCGTTACCCTCGGCAGCCAGTGGGAACAGGAATTCGCAAGCTCGGTCAAGATCCAGGGCGATGACACCATCTGCACCATGTCCCCGGCGAAGGTGCAGGAATTCGGCCGGGCGGCCCGCGGCGTGCTGCAGGGCTACGCGGCCCGGGATGAATGGCCTGCCTTGGTTGTCAGCCCTGAATACCGGCCGATCATCCGGTCGATGCTTGAGCGTATTGCTCCGATGACGCCGATCCTTTCCTTTTCCGAGATCCACTGGAAGAGCAAAATGAAAACCGTCGCCCAGATCGGGGAGTGACATGGGCGGCACGTTCATTGCTCAGCTGACAGAGGAATGGGTCCTTATGGTGGCGCTGGTCTATGCGCGCATCGGCACTGCGACCCTTCTGCTGCCCGGCTTTGGCGACACCCATATCCCGCCGCGGGCAAAGATTTCCTTCGGGATCGCGCTCGCGCTTGGCCTGATGCCTGCACTTCCAGCGCCAAAGGTGCCGGAAGACGTCACCCTCTTCGCACTCCTGCTGGGGCTTGAGGCGCTGATCGGCGTGTTCATCGGGACCGGCGCCAGGCTCTTCATGGCGGCCTTCCACGTGCTTGGCGCCCAGATCGGATTTGCCGCGGGCCTGAGCAACTCGCTGACACCCAATCAGGGCAGCCCTGAGAGCGGATCGACGATTTCCACGCTGCTCACCTTCGGGGCGGTGGCCTGTATCTTTCTGACCAATACGCACCATGTCATCCTGACCGGGCTGATGCGCTCATATGCGATCCTGCCCCCCGGCCAGGTCATGATCGGAGATATGGCAAGCCAGATCGCCCGCATCGGCGCCTCTGCATTCTACATCGCCGCCGCCGTGGGCGCGCCGTTCTATGTGCTCAGCCTGCTGCTTAATCTCGGCATGGGCCTGGCCAACCGGGTGATGCCTGCGATGCAGGTGTTTTTCGTGGCCGGACCGGGCCTGATTGTCGCCGGGCTTGCCCTCCTGGCCCTGGCGGTGCCGGCAATTCTGACCTACCAGAACGAGCAGCTGTCGCTCTGGTTTGAAACCTTGGTGCGCTGATCATGTCCCAGACTGACGATGACAGCTCCAAGTCGGAAGAGCCAACAGAGCGCAAGCTCAAGAAGGCCCGGGAAAAGGGCGACGTCCCGACCTCAAAGGAAGTCGGGCACCTGTTCATCTACGGCGCGCTCCTGGCCTGTGCGGGCCTGTATCTGCCACGGCACGCAGCCGATGCCGCCAGCGCTCTGGGGTCTCTGTTTGACCTTGCAGGCACGATCGACACCAGTTCCGGCGAAACCGCATTCCAAGACCTGAGGGGCGCACTTGCGGCGCCGGTGTACCAGGTGTCGATGATTGCCGCCGGGGTTCTGGGGATCCTGCTGACCGCGGCGGCCGTGTCCGGCGCCCTCCAGGGGCCGTTTGTGGTGTCCAAGGAGCGCATCACCCCAAAGCCCAACAAGATCTCGCCGATGGCAGGTATCAAGCGGCTTGCCGGAGTGAATAACCTCGTTGAGTTCGCAAAGAGCTTCATCAAGCTGATCCTCGTCGGGGCATTGGCCGCGACGGTGGCCTACGGGGTGATCAGCTCGCTCCTGCCCGGCGCGGTCATGATCCCGGAATACCTTCCGTCCGCCATTTCATCGCAAGCCACGCGCATGCTTGCCTGGATCACGATCCTCATGATCCCGGTGACGATGGCTGATATCGGGTGGAAGCGGTACAGCCACATGAAAAAGCAGCGCATGTCCCTCAAGGAGATCAAGGACGAGCACAAGGACACCGAAGGCGATCCGCACATCAAGGGCAAACGAGACATGATCCGCCGCCAGCGGGCCCGCCAGCGCATGCAGAAGGCGGTACCGCAGGCAACGCTGGTGGTGACCAACCCGACGCATTATGCGGTTGCGCTGAAATATGAGCGCGGGCTGGACCCGGCGCCGGTCTGCGTGGCCAAGGGCGTCGACCTGATCGCGGGAAACATCCGCCAACTCGCCTATCAGCACGATGTGCCGGTCATTGAGAGCCGCGCGCTGGCCAGGGCGCTGCATGCTGCCTGCGAGGTGGACCAGGCGATCCCGGAAGCGCATTGGGCGGAGGTTGCGCAGCTTGTGGCATTCGTGTTCGATCTGCGCCGCAAGATTCGCCGGAAACTGCCCAGCGGGGCCAGCCTGCGAACAATCGAGGATGAACAGTAAGGGAATTGTGCATGCCAATTCGGCAGCTCGTATCGGGTATTATTCTTGCCCTGCTTCCGATTTCTTCCATCTCTGCCTCACCAGACACCACGATCGTTCAATGCGACGCCGGGCGCTGGGAGGGACACAGGACGAGCTTTCGCGGATCAGGAGGGGAGAACGGCATCACTTACCCCTTAGTCATCATGACGCTGAAGACCCCAGCGGAGCAAGGGGATCCTGTCTTAGTAGAGTTTGGACCTAACCTGATTGGCGAGGAGACCATCACACTGGGATCAGTGATACACAGCTCCCAGAAGGGGCAGGGCTACTACCAGAAGAGTTACGTGATCATCCACTCCAAGCCGCAGCAGATATCCGAGATCTTCACTGTGGACCTGGAAACCGGCGGCGTCATCATGTCTCAGACCATTGGCGACAGCAGCGGCATCAGCGTCGATACCTTCAAGAAGGAATGCCTTGTCTTAACCGGTTTGAATGACGATCAAGTCTCGGCGGTTCCGGCTCTCGGCCAAAAGTTGTTCTCTCCTGATGAGCTACGGGAGCTGGGCATTGCCGCCCCCGATGACGTCCGCGATCACGAGACCCTTTCGGACCACCGGGATCGTGCAGCGGATAAACCCAGGCAGGCTGACCCGAACAATGAATTGCTTGAATTAGGCTTTGTTCCCGTTGAGTAGAGAGCCAATCTCGCCTGAGTTTCAGGCGTAGAGTACGCGTCAGCGAGAGTTGGGACGCTTGAAGATGTTTGCGATAAAGCCGTGGATTACGCCCAAATCTCCTTGTGGACAGGAGGCTTCCGTCCAATATGCCAGACAGTACAGCATTTTAGACCGGTGTGACCGTCATGGCCCTTCCTGCTCGCCTCCTCCCTCTCGCTTTGAGCGGTTTCGCCGCACTCGCCAGCTCCACAGCCGCCTATGCTGCTAGCAGCGCCTGGCTGCCGGTCGCCGCGGTGACGGGCGGCTTGACCGCTTTGGGCCTGAGGGATCTTGTCCAAAGGCGCCATGCGGTTCTTCGCAACTACCCGATCATGGGTCACATGCGTTTCCTTCTGGAATCCATCCGGCCAGAGATCCGCCAGTATATGCTGGAAGGCGACCGCGAAGAGGTGCCGTTCTCTCGCGAGGCACGGGCCCTGGTATATCAGCGCGCTAAAGGCGTCGAAGACAAGCGGCCTTTCGGCACCACTGAGAATGTCTATGGCTCCGGCTATGGCTGGATCACCCACTCGGCCGCTCCGGTCGACATCCAAGACAGCGATTTCCGCGTCACCATCGGCGGGCCTGATTGCCGCCGGCCCTACTCGGCGTCCCTGTTCAACATCTCCGCGATGAGCTTCGGATCCCTGTCGAAGAACGCGATCCTGGCGCTGAACACCGGCGCCAGGAAGGGCGGTTTTGCCCATGACACCGGCGAGGGATCAATCTCCCGCCACCACCGCGCGGGCGGCGGCGATCTGATCTACCAGGTCGCGTCCGGCTATTTCGGCTGCCGCAATGATGACGGGTCATTCTCTCCGGAGAAGTTCAGCGAGCAAGCTGCGAACCCGCAGGTCAAGATGATCGAGCTGAAGCTGAGCCAGGGTGCCAAGCCCGGACATGGCGGCATGCTGCCCGCGGCAAAGATCACACCGGAAATTGCCGAGGCGCGGGGCATCCCGATGGGGCAGGATTGCATTTCGCCGGCCGCGCATCCCAGCTTTTCCACCCCGCGCGGCATGATGGAGTTCATCGCCCAGCTGCGCAGCCTCTCAGGCGGTAAGCCGGTCGGCTTCAAATTGTGCATCGGCCACCGCCGGGAGTTCATGTGCATGGTCAAGGCGATGCTCGAAACGGGCGTGGTGCCCGATTTCATCGTGGTGGATGGCAGCGAGGGCGGCACCGGTGCCGCGCCGCTTGAATTTGCCAACCGGGTCGGAATGCCGATGCTGGAGGGGCTGACGTTCGTTCACAACACCCTGCGGGGCGCCGGGCTGCGGGAGCGGGTCAAGCTCGGAGCTGCGGGAAAGATCACCTCCGGCTTCCATATTGCCCGAGCCCTGGCGCTGGGGGCGGACTGGTGCAACTCGGCCCGCGGCTACATGTTTGCCATCGGCTGCATTCAGGCCCAGGCATGCCACACGAACAAATGCCCGGTTGGCATCGCAACCCAGGACCCGGCCCGCTTCAAGGCAATCGATGTGGGCGACAAGTCTGATCGGGTCGCGCGCTACCATCGCAATACGATGCTGGCCCTCGGCGAGCTCGCGGGCGCCGCGGGGCTGCAGCACCCGGCCGGCTTCCGCCCGTATCATTTCATGTTCCGCAAGAAGGACAACGCCTTCTCCGACGGCAACATCGCCTACCCCTATCTGCCAAACGGCTTCCTGGTCTCCGGCCGTGAAATTCCGGAACTGGCCGATTGGCATGAGCGCTGGGGACGGGCCTCGGCGGAGAGCTTTGCCCCGGACCGGATCCCGGAAGGGCCATTCACGGCCGCGATCGCACGGCTGGCATAAGCCCGCGGCTGGCGGCTCCTGGACAGGCTGCCCGGCCCTCAAAGAAATGAGGCGGCCCATCAGGACCGCCTCGATGCCGCTTAGTTCAGGCGCAGGTTCACCAGCTTCTGATCCCCCGGAAGGCGTGAGCGTTCGAGGATGATCTTGGAAATCGCCCGGGCCCGCACCGGCTCCATGAGCGCAATGATCGGTCCGGAACTGCGCGGCGCCATTGCCGACAGCACCAGGACGGACACTTCGATATCCGCATCATTCATGATGGCAGCGGCCTGTACCGGCTTCATCGCCTTGTAGATCCCGACCAGGCGCGAAACATCTTCGGTGTTCTCCCGCGCGGAGCGGCTCAGGAGATGCTCAAGTTCCTGCTTGAGCGCTTCCATCTGTTCAGCCTGCGCGTCCAGAGCACTTTTCGCCAGCGCGATTTCGGCCTCCTTCTGCGCCAGCTCATCCCGCCAGCTGCCGAGCTCGGCCCGTTCCGCCTCGATGCCGATCAGCAGCTCGGACAGGCCACCGGAAGCTGCCGGGCCAGCCGCATTCACCGCGGTCTCCCCTTCGGCCGGGCCGGTCTCATCTTCGCCGCTCTCCTCCGAGGCAGCGTAGGCGGGCTGAGGCATCAGCGGCCCCAGAGCATCATAGAGGGCACCCCCCTTTGCGGCGGCCAGGCCAGCAAGGCCCAGCACCGCTGCATTCAGCAATCGCGCCATTACCGTTTCCCCTCCCCGCCGAATTTCGCGTAGAAAACCCCCGGGAGGTCTTCCTCCTCACGGCTGTCGGCCTGCTGCTGATCAAGGTCTGCACGGAAGCCGGAAAGGCTTGCGGAATGGCTGTCGATCGCGCCCTCATAGGCCTTGAAGACCGGCTCCGCCTCAAGCAGTGCCTGGTGAAGGATTGTGATCTTCCGCTTCAGGGTGAAGATATACCCGGCGAGCAAAAACAGCGCACCGAGGATGAAGATGTCGATGATCATGTCAAACGTCATTGCGCCGCCTCCCCGTCACCCCTGGCAATGCCCAGCTCTTCAGCTTGCTCTGCATCCAGATCCGCATCATCGACTTCCCGCATCACGCGGAAGCCGATGCGGCCGCCTTTGCTCTTGCCGGCGTAGCCGAACATGACCGGAATACCCGAGCAGATGAGCGAGATCTCCTTGTCATCCGACACGCCCAGATCAATCGTTGTGCCGGGCTCCCATTGAAGGATGTCGACCAGCGGCACCGCCAGCTGATGCACCTGCGCCTTGACCTGGACATTGGAGCCATTGATCTTGCGCAGGATGTGCTCACGCCAGGACAGGTCGCCGCCAAGCTTGTCCCCGAAGAACATCTTCGACAGCTTGTCCTGCACCGGTTCGAGCGTGATCATCGGGATGATGACGGAAAAGGTGCCCTTGCAGCCTCCGATATCGACCGACATGCGGGCAACGGCGCAAGGCGTTTTGCCGCCGTGCAAGGCGGGCATCTGCTGGGGGACTTCAAGGGTGTCGACAATGAATTCCGCTTCGGTCAGGCGTGAAATATTGCCGGACAGATCGGCGAGGATCATGTCGATCAGATCGCGGGCGATCTGCCGCTCAATGACGGAAACCGGCCGCTTGGGCGCGGACCCGGGACGCGGCTTGCCGCCGAGTTGAATCTCCAGTGCAGAGAAGATCAGATCACAATCCAGAACCACAGCCATGGTGCCGCCCCACGGGCGGACCTCGACGTTTGCGCAGATCCCATGCCTGTCGACACCGGCCACGATGTCTTCCCAGTTGTGATACTGAACCTCGTCAAAGGTGATGTCGCACAGGAACGCGGCCTTGGTCTTGAACGTTGACACCAGCGAGATGGCCATCCTGGAGAAGATGATGTCCAGCATGGGCAGATCGGCCACCCCGGCTGACGCCTGCGAAATGAGCTCTTCCTCAACAGAGCGCGTCGATCCGGCAGGCGCCGTCAGGACATCGGAAATTGTTTCTTGCATGACTTGGCCTGTTATTGAATGACGAAATCCTGGAAGAGAACGCCGGTTACGGTTTCGTTCTCCAGGTGTGCGGAGGCGCGGCGCGCCAGCTCTTTTCGCACGAGGCTCATCCCGGCGCTGCCGGAGACTTCCCGCACTGTGAGCTGGGACAGGTATTCGACAAAGCTGTCCCGCAGCACCGGCTTCAATGCCGCGGCCGGATCCTTGTCGTCCTCCGCCAGCTCATCCCCGGCCGCTTCAATCACGACGATGGGATTGATCAGCAGGTGACGCGGCTTGCCGCCGAGGCCATCCTGCAAGGTCATCGTGATGCGCCCAATCTCCAGGCTCTTCTTCTCGAGGGGCGCCTCGCTTTCATCTTCTTTTTTCGCATTCTCGGCATCAGCCTGGAATCCCGGGCCGAAGGCGGAGTACGAATAGATGCCCGCCCCTCCTCCAAGAGCGAAAGTCAGCAGGAACATCAGGGCAATCAGTTTCATGTTTCGGCCGCCCTTACCAGCGTCCGGCACAGTGTTGGTCATGAACAGGCTTCTCCGGTGCATTACTTTTTCGCACAGAACCTACAGCACCTTGCCCCCAAAGGGAAGATTGCAGAGCCGGTGGATATGCGAAAATAAATCTTGTGGCCTCTCGGCTTACGGCTTAGTGTTTTCGCAAATTCGCAAAGTGACCACCCACACCGGACAAGCCAGCAATCACGTGAACAACTTCATTGAGAACATGAAGGGGCTGGGGCGCAAGCGCCTCATCCTCCTGGGGTCGACGGCTGTCGGCCTTACCGCCGCCCTCGTCATCGGCTTGAGTGTCGCTATGGCGCCCAAGTACCGGCCGCTCGTCATGGATGCGACGGCCTCTGATGCTTCCCGCATGCTTGCCCAGCTAGAACAGGCCGGGTTCTCCCCGCGCGTGTCCAGTGACGGAACCATGCTGTCGCTTCCCGAAGGGGATATTGCGCGGGCCCGCATGTCCCTGGCCCAGGCCGGTCTTCCTCCCGAAGGCAATCTGGGCTGGGAGCTGTTTGATCAGGGCGGTGGCCTTGGCATGAACAGCTTCCTGCAGCAGATCAACCGGCTGCGGGCTCTGGAAGGTGAACTGGCGCGCTCGATTGAGACGATCAGCAATGTTGAAAGCGCGCGTGTTCATCTCGTGCTGCCGGACCGGGAAACCTTCTCCCAGGAGCGCCCTGAGCCGTCCTCCTCTGTTGTAATCCACGCCCGCCGCACCGCGCCGCTCGAGCGCAGCCAGGCTCTTGCAATCCGCAGCCTGGTTGCCGCGGCGGTGCCGCGTCTGTCGCCCGACAGGGTGACAATTCTCGATGGCTCGGGTCAGGCGATCCTGAGCGAAGAGGATATCACCGAAGGCACCGGCCTGAATTCCGCCCGGACCGAAATCGAAGACCGTTTGCGCCGGAACGTGGAAAGCATCCTCGCGGCCCATGTCGGCGCGGAAAACGTCAGGGTCCGCGTGACCGCTGACCTCAATACGGCTCGCGAAGTCGTGGTGCAGGAAAGCTTCGATCCCGACCAGCAGGTCCCCCGCTCCACGATCTCGGTTACTGGTCAGTCGGAAAGCTCAGACGGCAGCCGGGACACCATCGACGTTGCGAATAATCTTCCTGGCATCGATAACGGCGGCGGCGCCGGAGGCCGGACAGAGCGGAGCACATCCAGCCGGGACGAGTCCGTCTTTGAGATTGGCAACACGCGATCTGAAACCATTCGCGAACCCGGAGAGATCAAGCGGCTGACGGTCGCGGTGGTCGTCAACGGCACCTGGGGGCCGGACGGCACCTACTCGGAGCGCACTCCTGAGGACATCAGCCGCCTGTCCGCTCTGGCGCATTCGGCTGCCGGTATCAATGAGGATCGCGGCGACAAGGTCACGGTTGAAAGCCTGCAGTTCGCGGCCGGGGATCCTTCTCAGGCGGCGACCGCCGGCAGCGGGTTCATGGACATCCTCGCTATGAATTTCGGGGCCATTCTCAGATCGCTGTCCGCAATCGCGGTCGTCGGCCTGCTGCTGCTCTTTGGCGTGCGCCCGCTTATGCGCGCCCTCAACCTGAATGCCGAGAGGGATCAGGAAGACGCCAAAGAGAATGCGGCTGCTGCGGATGGCGCAGCGGATGAGGACACGCCCGAAGGCGGTGAGGAAGGCGAAGCTGGCGCGGAAGACGGCCAGGACGCGCCCGATGCAGCTGCTCAGGATCCGGAAAACGAGGAAGAATACATGTCGATTGCTTCTGTTTCCGGCAATGTTATGCGCCGCCAGATCGATGAGCTGAACAAGCTGATCGAAACGGACCCGGACAGCTCGCTGCGCACCATCCGCGGCTGGATCAATCAGAAGGGTTGATCATGACTGTCCGGAGCATTCTGCAGCTTGCCGATTTCGAAGAGGAAAATCGCGCCGAGGCCGAGCAGGCCGTTGAGCGGATCGAAAGCTACACGCGCGAGGAGCTGGATGCGGCCCTGGCGGAAGCGGTCGCGGCCGCCAGGGAAGCGGCCTATGAAGACGGCCGCAAAGCGGGTGAAGCTCAAATGCTGCAGAGCATAGAGCAGCGCCAGACGGCCGTAGCCGAGCAGCTTGTTCCCGAGATCAGCCGCCTGACCGAAGAACAGGCCGCCTATTGCGCGCTCCTTGAAGATGAAATGACCGGCTTCATGCGGGAGTTTTGCGAAAAACTGTTCCCAGAATTCGCACGCGAATTTGGCCGGGACAGGCTGATGACCGAACTTGCCCATGTATCCCGGCGCGCGCTGGGAAGCCCTTGGCTGGAGGTCCGGGTCCCGCCGGGCCTTGGCGAGGTGGCGGACAGGATTGTCCGCCCGGAAGGGGTCGAGGTCGATCTCAAGGTCATTGAAGACCCGGCCCTTGGCGGAACCTCGGCTTGCGCGAGCTGGAAGAACGGCCGCTCCGAGTACGACTTCGAGAAATTGTGCGGGGAGATCCTTGCCCTGCTTTCGACACCCAAATCCTGAAAACGAGACATCCTGGAAGATTGATATGACAGACGAAACTCACAGCCTCCTGAAAGACATTGCAGCTGCTGAAATTGAGAAACGCGCGCCCGACGGGGCCGGTCACAGCGTGAATGCGATGATGAATGTCTCGCTCGACGTGCAGGTCGTGCTTGGCCAGACGCGTCTGCCGGTCGCGCAGCTGCTGTCACTGTCCCGCGGCTCTGTGGTTGAGCTCGACAAGCGCATCGGCCAGCCGCTGGAGGTCATGATCAATGACCGGCTTGTGGCCCGCGGTGACCTGGTCAAAGTCGGCGAAGACGGCCTGGGCATCACTCTCACCGAAATCGTCAAAGACCATGTTCCGGAGATGCGGTGATGGCCCTGAGCGCCATCACTTTCAGCTACCGCAGGATCGTGTCGCTGGGCCTTCTGGCCTGGCTCGCGCTTGCCTTTGGCGCTGCCTCTGCTGATGCACAGCAGGCAGGGGTCGGCTCGATGATTGGCGAGCTGTCGGGGGCGCTGAGCGGGGAGGCCGATGGAAGCGGGGAGCTTTCCGGCCGCCTGCTGCAGATGTTCGGGCTGCTGACAATCCTGTCGGTCGCGCCCGGCCTGCTGATCGTCATGACGTCATTCACACGCTTTGTGATCGTTCTCTCGATCCTGCGCATGGCGCTGGGGCTGAACCAGTCTCCGCCGAACATGGTCATTACCTCGCTCTCGCTGTTCCTGACGTTCTTTGTCATGCAGCCCGTGTTCCAGGACAGCTGGAATAACGGCCTGGCCCCGCTGATTGAAGGGTCGATCACGGAAGAGCAGGCGGTTGAGCGGATTGCGGAGCCCTTCCATGGCTTCATGGTCAAGAACACACGGGACAAGGATCTCGCGCTCTTCCAGGGTTTTGCCAGCCAGAACGCGGCCACAGGAACGGTTGACCAAGTTGCTGGCGACGGTGCTGCGGCACTTCCGGCGGACCGTTCGGAAGTGTCTTGGGCGGTCCTGGTGCCCTCTTTCATGATCTCCGAATTGAGGCGCGCCTTCACGATCGGATTCCTGATCTTTGTCCCCTTCCTGGCGATCGACCTGATCGTCTCTGCCATCCTGATGGGCGCCGGTATGATGATGCTTTCGCCGGTGATGATTTCGCTGCCGTTCAAGGTGATTTTCTTTGTCGCCATCGACGGCTGGTACCGGCTTGCCGGTTCGCTGATCCAATCCTACGCGGCCGGTTAAGCGCGGCCGCACTGACTGAATTCCCGGAGTTCTGAATTTATGCCAATTGCCCTTGATGATATCCCGCTGTCCGGCGTTGAAAAAGCGGCCGTCCTGTTTCTCTGCATCGGTGAGGAGCGCGGGTCGGCCATGATGAAGAAAATGTCCCGCACCGAAATCCAGTCCGTCATCCAGGCCATGTCCCGGCTCGGCACCATTCCGGCAGCAACGGTTGATGCGGTCATTCGCGAGTTCTCCAAAACGGTCTCCGGCGGCGCCGGTGTCGAGGGCTCTGTGCAGGTTGCCGAAAGGATGCTTTCCGGCATCATGAGCGACGACGCCATTTCGGAGATTCTGGGAGATCTGCGCTCACCGGCTCACGGGCAGAATGTCTGGGATGCCTTTGCGGCGGTCAATGAGCAAACGATTGCAACCTGGCTGGCGGGCGAGCATGATCAGACCATTGCGGCCATCCTCTCCAAGATGAAGCCGGCCGTTTCAGCCCGTGTTCTCCCGCTGTTCGGGCCTGAGCGGATGGGCGAGATCACCATGCGGATGGTGGGCCTCGGAACGCTTTCGCGCAACGTGGTCGAAAACCTTGAGGCGGTGATTGCGAGCGACTTCCTGAGCGCGGCAACCCGCAAGTCCAACGTCGACCCGCATCAGCGCCTTGCGGACATGTTCAACAAGATGGACGCCAACGCCTTCGAGGGCCTTTCCAGTGAGCTGGAGAGCCGCATTCCGGAAGAACTGGAAGCGATCAAGAAGAAGATGTTCACCTTCGACGACATGGTCAAACTGGATGGCGCGGCCCTGCAGCGCATCATGCGCATGGCGGAGGGCAACACGCTTGCCCTCGCTCTTCGCGGCGCCAAGGCAGAGGTACGCGATGCGTTCATGTCCGCCCTGACCCAGCGCATGCGGGAGATGCTGGAAACCGAAATGAAGGAGATGGGCGCGGTCCTCGCCCGCGAAACCCGGGAAGCCCAGGCGTCGCTCATCGACATCACCAACGACCTCGCCCGGCAGGAGGTCATCCGCCTGCCCAGCAATGAAGATGAGCTGATCGAGGACTGAAACGCAACTGAATGATGGCTTGAGACCCTGCTGTAGTGCGGGGCTCATTCCCCCTTTAGGGGGATTGACTGTTGCGGGGTGCGGTGGAGGTCAGTTAACGGGTTTTCGTTACTGTCCATTTTCCGATACTGCCTGATGCTGCCCGTTATTGACCGTTATGACCTGGGCGGTGTTATAATCATGACGATTTGTCACCTGCGTGGCATCCTGAAGTGAGAGAGAACAGACATGACGCCCTCAGCGTCGAAAATCCTGGGCACCGTGAACGCGCCGTATAGCGCGAATGTTTCCGCGCATCAGCTTGCTGTGGGCATTAGCAGCATTGAAGCCGCGGGCGCAGTGATGGGGCCGGTGTTCTCCTTCTTCTCTGAGGTCGCCCCGGATCTTCAGAAAGCATTTGTGGCAGAGATGGGCTTGTCTGATCAGAGTGTCAAAATGGTCGCGGACCATATTCAGGCATCCTGCCCATTCCCGCTTGCCCTCGCCGCATGACACGCCGGAATAGGCCGCGGCATCCGCTCAGCTGGTCAGGGGGAACAGCAGCACGTCCAGGACCGCCGCCGTCGCCGCGCCGACACCCGCATCGGCCAGAATGGATCTCATCTGGGAGCCGGACAGGTCTTTGCCCCGCACGACGCGGCCAGCAATGATAGCCGAGCTGACAAGGGCCGACGTGGCAAGCCCGTCGCCGATCTCATCGAGCGCGCCTTCCCCTTGCAGCTCCGCAAGCCTGTCTCCGACGGTGCGCGTAAGATCGCTGTTGGAGAACCCGGAGCTGGTAATGCCGGGCATTGCAGACGCCACCTCGTCCGTCACTCGGATATCGATGCCCGGATAGCGGGCCAGGTGCTCCATCACATCGGCCTGAGAGGTCACCGCTTTAAGCTGGACCTCGCCAACGGTTTGGCCATCCATGATGAACTCGACGTCTCCTCCAGGATGATTTGTCAGCTCCTTGACTTGGGCCGAGACCTCATCCCAATCCGCGTTCTCCGCCTCCACGAAAAGCAGCTCATGATAGATGCCTTTCACGTTTGAGGCGACGCCTTGCAGCTGCTCCGGCGTCATGCCTGAGAGGTAGTCGGAGATCTCCTGAGGGCTCGCATCGCTGAGGCTGCGGGTCGATCTGCGCAACGCCTGCAGCACCAGATCCTCTTCGAAAGACCAGACCTGCGAGGCGTCTTCAATCAGCCGCTGAAACGTGACCGCGATAACCACGGAAGCCAGGCGGGAAGACCGATCTGACCGCGGCGGCGCCCCAGTTTCGCGGCCCGGCGCGACAGGCGCCGATGGTGCCGCCGCAGTTTCCACCGCGGCAACAGGGCCAGGGTTTCTCCGAAAGATTGGCATCGCTTCTCCTTTTCTGTGCCGCTGGCGGGCGATTGAAGCCGGATGGCAATCAGATCGCATAACGGGGACAGCCCCTCGAGGGCATAGATCCTAAGCTCGTCGCTGGACGGCTCCGTGCCCTCTCTTGCAAGCGTGGCCTTCGCCGCCTCTGCCAGCTGCAAACTGGCATAGAGCGCCCTTACCTCGAACTCTTCCATCGCCTCGATCTTGCGCGGGCGGCCCAGCACGGCTCTGCGGAGGAAGAAGACCGCGATGAGCCCCAGGACAGCCCCGGCGGCCGGCAGGATAACCGCGCCGGCGGCCGCCCCCAGGCCGAACAGAGAGCCGATGAAATAGAGCTTGGCAGAGGTTGCGGCCGCGCCGCTGAGCGCGCCGATGGCGGTGCCCGTCGAGGCACTTCCGAAGGCGGTGATGAACATCATGACCCCGCCGATCGCGGCGGCCCCGGCAGCCTTGCCGGTTGCGATCTGCGCAATCCGCCCAGCATGCCGCCCGCGGCGCCCGGTCACCTGGGTGATTGCGGCGGCAATGCCGGTCAGATCGCGTTCAATCCGCTCAAGATGTCTCTTTGTGCCCACGCAATCATTCCCGCACCGCATGCCTCAGGGCGCACAATATGCGGATGAACCCGGCTCGGGAAGAGCCAGGTTGCAGCTACTGATTGCAGATGGACGCCAGCCTCACCGCTAGCGCGTGCGCATCGGACCAAGCGTCCGGCCGCTTCCGGTCAGAGGTACCGCGATGCGGAGAAGCCCTGGATCATGTCGATGTCGATCGTGACCTGGTTGAAGCTCCCGGAGCCGCTGCTCAACAGGGTGACCGCGGCGTTCTGGGTCTCCTGGCTCTTGATCACATCGGCAAAGGCGGAGAACTGGCGGATCAGCTTCTCCTGGACTTCCGGCTTTTGCAGATCTTCGATCGGCATCCGCTTTTCGAACATGGCCTTGCGGGCATCAATGCTGGCGTTTGCCGCCGTATCCGGAAGCCCGAACGCGGTCATAAAGAAGTCGTTCATCTCCTCGTCCGCCAGCACCTTGTACCAGCTGGTCATGCCGGAGATCTTCTGCTCGAATGTCAGCGCCAGCCCGACATGCTCATTCTCCTCGGACTGGGTGTCAATCAGGCGCTGGTCGGTGTAGCGCTCGACCATTGAATCGATCCAGTCCGGGTCACTGAAATTGTCCCCGGCGATACCATCGGCCGAGAACCCCATTTCCTCGTTCAGACTGTCGTATTTTGCATCCGAAAGGCGCTTGACCAGAGAGCCCTTGTCATCCGGGTCCGAGGTCATGATTTGCTTCATCTTCGCCTTTGCGTAGGTCTCCTCCTCCAGACCGAACGCCTTCATCACGAAGCTGAAGACCTGGTAATCTTCCGCCAGCTCATCAACCGTCTGGATCCCGCTGATGCGTTCCCGGAAGGCTTCAATCTCCCGTTTGGACGTCGGATCACGCTGAATGTCCGCCTCGAACACTTCCCGGTTTTCGCGCACCAGGCTGATGCCGGCCAATGGCGACAGGCCGCTCGTTGAAATCATGACCCACTTCCTTCCTGGTCGGTCCGAGCCGCAATTGCCAGCAGCTCATCCTCGTATTTGATGACCGGCAGCAGCAGCCGGTATGCGGCATAGAAATTGTCCTCGCCCACCTTGGTGAGAGCCTCGCTCAAGACGCTGCCGTGGCTCTTGGCCATGATCTCAGAAAGATCTTCGAAGGCCGCATGAATGCGCGGCAGGATTTTCCCGCGCCCCTCCCGGCTCACCATTGCCAGCTGGATCATGTGGCAAAGCCGGCGCACCGGCGTGCAGGCCCCGGCTTCACCCAGGATTTCCTCACCGCGCAGAACGTCAGAGCGGTTCTCGACTTCCACCACCATCTGGCTCTTGCCGATATTGCGCAGCACCGCGCCATTGATGACCAGCCGGTCTCCGGCTTTCACCTTCAATACCAGGCCCATCAGACCGCCTCCGCGCTTTTACCCGTCAGCGCATCGATGATCGGCTTGTTCACATCGATCAGCGCTTTGATCGTTCCGCGGCCCTTCATGATCAGGCCGGTCTGGTTCTCGACATAGATCGCCAGGGACAGCAGGTTCGCCCGCATCTCCTCGGGAAGCGCATTGTTCGGGTTTGACAGATCGGCTTTGTAGGCAAGCCAAAGGCGCAGATTGTCATGCACCGCCTGCCGCAGAGTGCCTGCGAGAATGCCCAGGCGCGGGCCTCCCTCGGCCGCCGTGTCATATTCCTCCTGTTGCGCCAGGAGGCGTGCGTTAATCTGGTTGAGGATCCGGCGCTCCATTGCGCGCGGCGTCTCAGTTGTCTTGAGGGTCTTTTTGTAGGCTGCGAGGCTCATGATATCACCTTCTGGTGGAGGGTCTGGGATCAAAAAAAGCCCGGCCCTGTGCGGGTCGGGCTTTCCGTCTTCAAGTCAAGCCTGCGCTTACTGGAACAGGCTCATGACGTTGCCCGGCGCCTGGTTGGCGATCGACAGGGACTGGGTCGCCAGCTGCTGCTGGGTCTGCAGCGCCTTCAGGCGGGCCGCCTCTTCTTCCATGTCCGCATCGATCATGGCGCCAACGCCGCTGTCGATGTTGTCGGTCAGCTTGTTCAGGAAGGTCTGCTGGTTCTCGATCGACTTTTCGGACTGACCCAGCTTGGTCGCGATGTCGGTCACGCTGTCCACGACACCCTCAGTGGCGGTCAGAGCGCCGGACAGGAAGGCTGCGCCGGTCGCCGCGGTTGCGTTGGCCGCAAAGCCGGTTGCCAGGGTTTTGAAGCCGTCGACCAGCTCGGCCATATCATAGGTGCCGACCTGGATGTCGGTGGTGGCATAGGCGCCGCCAGCGCGGCTGATGCCGGTCACGACATCACGGGTCACCCCGACAGTGGCATCACCGTTCGCACCCAAGGTCAGAACACCGGTCGCGCCGTTGACCGCCGCGCCGGCCACGCTGCCAGCCGCATAGGAGCCAGCACCCAGCATGTCATCACCGTTGAAGGTCGACTGGCTCAGGGTGGTTTCCATCTGCTTGACCAGCTCATTCAGATCGTTCTCGATTTCGGCATGGCCGCCGGTCGCGCCCTGCGCAAAGGCCACTTTGTCGAGGAACTGCTGGGACAGGTCCTGGATGGTTTCGGCGCCCAGGCGTGCGGTGGCAACCGAGTTCTTCGTCAGGGTCAGGCCCTCGTTGATCGAGGAGTAGGCGGAGCTGTCGCCCTTCATGGTCTCGGAGATCTGGAAGTAGGCCGCGCTGTCTTTGGCCGAGCCGACCTTCAGGCCGGATGAGATGCGGTCCTGTGTGGTCGACAGTTCGCTGTTGACTTCACGCAGCGCCTGCAGCGCGTTCATTGCGGAGGAGTTGGTGTTGATCGAGGTCATCTGGATTTCAATCCTTATGCGTTCTTGCTTCAGCTCACCGGTGGTTCTTCCGGCGCCCGGGCAGCGCCCGGTCAAAAAGAAGAAGGGAAGCCAAGGTTTCCATCAGGTTTCCGTTTTCGCAAAATCACACAAGCGGCCTGAAAATAGAAATGACCATATGTGAGGATAGACCTTTGCAATATATGCGGCGCAGGAAGACCAGCTTGTTCTGCCACATCCCGCCCCACTCCGGCCTTGATCTTACAGTACGCACTCAAAGAGAATTTGGAGGAATCAACATGCTCGGACAAAATAGCTTCCAAGACCGTCAGCTAGCGCAACAGGTTGAGGCCCTAGCTTTCCCATCTGGTGAAGCCCGAACTGAATGTGAATTGAGGGATACCACTGGCATGCTGGCTCTAGCCGCGAAAGAAACGAGTGACTTTGGATGATTGATACACTGTTCAAGCTCTATTTCGCGGCGATTGGTTTCGTGATCGCTGTAAGTGTCGCAATCCTTGCTTATTCCGAGGCCAGCGGCGACAATCTAAGGCATGCCTACATCGCGAACCATGGGTTCAACTGTGGCAATGCCCTTTACAATTATGATTGGGGTGGCACGCAACAGGGGCGCAGCTATTGGGCGGCGCGGACGGCAAAGCATTGCGACTTTGATCCCGAGAGCAAGTTTTAGTTACACAGACATGCCGCCAACTAGAAAACCCGGCCTTGGTTTCCCAAGACCGGGTCAGGGATTTTCCGCGAGGCGGACCAGTGATTACTGGAACAGGCTCATGACGTTGCCCGGCGCCTGGTTGGCGATCGACAGGGACTGCGTGGCCAGCTGCTGCTGGGTCTGCAGCGCCTTGAGGCGTGCCGCCTCTTCTTCCATGTCCGCATCGATCATGGCGCCGACGCCGCTGTCGATATTGTCGGTCAGCTTGTTCAGGAAGGTCTGCTGGTTCTCGATCGACTTTTCGGACTGGCCGAGCTTGGTGGCAATGTCAGTCACATTGTCCACGACGCTTTCGGTCGAGGCCAGGGCGCCCGCCAGGAAGGCGGCGCCGTTGGTGGGATCAGTCGCGTTTGTTTCGAAGTTGGTCGCCAGAGCTTTGAAGTCCGTCACCAGCTTCGCCATGTCATAGGTGCCGACCTGGATATCCGTGGTGGCATAGGCGCCGCCCGCACGGCTGATGCCGGTCACAACGTCACGGGTCACGCCGACGGTGGCATTGGCGTTGGTCGACACGGAGGTGAAGCTGCCGTCGGTGTTGTCGACAACGGCCGCGGTGATGTCAGCAGTGCCATAGGTGCCCGCGCCCAGCATATCGTCGCCGTTGAAAGTCGACTGGCTGAGGGTGGTTTCCATCTGCTTGACCAGCTCATTCAGATCGTTCTCGATTTCGGCATGGCCACCGGTTGCGCCCTGCGCAAAGGCCACTTTGTCGAGGAACTGCTGAGACAGGTCCTGGATGGTTTCGGCGCCCAGGCGCGCGGTCGCGACCGAGTTCTTGGTCAGGGTCAGACCTTCGTTGATCGAGGAGTACGCCGAGCTGTCGCCCTTCATGGTCTCAGAGATCTGGAAGTAGGCCGCGCTGTCTTTGGCCGAACCGACCTTCAGGCCGGACGAAATGCGGTCCTGCGTGGTCGACAGGTCGTTGTTGACTTCACGCAGAGCCTGCAGGGCATTCATTGCGGAGGAGTTTGTGTTGATGGAGGTCATCTGGATCTCGATCCTTTGCTTCTTGCTTCAGCTCGCCGGTCATTCTCTCCGGCTGCCGGGCATCACCCGGACAAGAAGGGGAAGCGTGGGTCAGGTTTCCAAATGGTTTCCATTTTCGCAGATTGCTGCGCGCTCAGTATTTCTTTTCAAAGCCTTTCGCCGCCGGCTGGACGGAGACATCCCCGCGGAGCTGGCCGGATTTGTCGTAGACCCCTTTCAGGCTCTGGCGGTTGCGCAGGTGCTCGATCTCATTGACGATCGTGCGTGAGGCTTCGGCCATCCCCCGCAAGAGCCGTTCATTGGTGGCAATCTGCTCGGAGAGTTCCTTGATGAGGTTGCGAAGCTGAACGGCGACTGGCACATCCGCCGTCAGGAAGGGTTCGACAACCGGCTGGCGGCGTTCAATCGCTTCCAGAAGTTTGACCTTCTCCTCAAAGTATGAGGCGACGCGGCCGATGTCATTCGCGGCCAGCGCATCCTGCTCTTTTCGCAGGAATTCAATCATGTTCGAGACAATCGTCTCAAAATCTTCAAGGTTCGCCTCATCTTCCTGCGTCAGGCCGGATGTGCCGGAGCCCTGGCGCGCTTTGCGCTCACTGAGGCGCAGGCCGAGGCGGGAAAGCGCCGATGCGGGCGGGACGCCGATCATTTCGTATACTCCTTGATCCGGGCTTCAATCGAACCGGCAATGCCGATGCCGCCCGCCTCTGCGACTTCCTGAGCAAGCGCGCTGGCAAGCACGCCGCGAAACATTTCCTCTCCATGTCCGCCCGCCGGATTGGGCAAGGCATGTTCGAGCATATTTGAGAACACCGATCCCAAGTACGCGGCCTCGAACTCGGTAGCCGCCACAGCTGCCGGATCCCGGCTGCGGGTCACTTCAACGAAAGGCGTGGCGCTGGCGGGAGCAGAAATCTTCGCGTCCATCAGATGATCTCCAACTCGGCATGCAGGGCGCCCGCCGCCTTGATCGCTTGCAGGATGGAGATGATCTCCTGTGCGCCGATGCCGATATCATTCAGGCCGTCGACCAGCTGCCGCAAGCTGACCTGGCCGCCTACCACGGCAAAACCTGAAGCCTTCTGCTGAACCTCGATATCAGTCGCCGGAACAATCACGGTTTCACCGATGGTGATCGGCGCAGGCTGACTGACCGCCGCGCTTTCCGTAACACTGACCGTAAGCCCGCCCTGGCTGATCGCAACCTCGTCGATGCGCACGTCCGACCCGATGACGATCGTTCCGGATTTGGCGTCGATCACAACTTTGGCCGGAGAGTCAGGCTCAACGGTCAGGTTTTCGATCATGGCCAGCATTTCCGGAATATCCGCCTTGGCCGCGAGACGCACTTCGACGGTGCCAGGATCCAGTGTGACCGCTTTGGCAACGCCGGAGACATCGTTGATCACATCCTTGATGCGGACCGCAGTTGTGAAATCAGGGTTCCGCAGCGCGAGCCGGATGCTGTCCATCTGCCGCAGATCAAAGCCGACCTCCTTCTCGACGGTGGCGCCGTTTTCGATCCGAGCCACTGTTGGTACGCCATTCGTGACCTCGGCGGCCGCGCCTTGCACGTTGTAGCCCCCAACAGCAAGCGGACCCTGGCCCACCGCATAGATCTCGCCATCGGCCCCGGAGAGCGGGGTGACCAGAAGGGTGCCGCCCCGCAGTGAACTTGCATCCCCCAGGGATGAGATGCTGACGTCGATTTCACTGCCCCGGCGCGCATAAGGGGGCAATTCCGCAGTCACCATGACCGCGGCGGCATTCTTGGTGTTGAGGTCTTCGCCGCTCAGGTTGCCAACGCCAAGCCGGGAAAGCATCCCTTCGATTGATTTTCGCGTAAACGGCGAATTGCGCATACTGTCGCCGGTTCCGTCCAGGCCAACGACCAGACCGTAGCCGATCAGCTGGTTCGAGCGGACACCCTCGAAATTCACGATATCCTTCAGGCGGACCTCAGCCTGCCCTGCCCCGGCTGTCAGGACAATCGACAAGGCAAGAAGAAGTCTTTTGAGCATCAATTCAGCATCCATTTGGCTCCCGCAGTGCGGGGAATCTTCAGTTCGCGGCAAGGCATCGACCGCCGGTCAGTCCCGGTGCCAAATTGTGGACAACCGTCCCCCGGTATCGCGCCCTGCATTGAACCCTTACAGCCGGGCACTGTAACCTATTCATGATTTTTCGCAAGTTCCAGAAGGATGCCCGATGCGTGTAATTTTGCATGACCCGGTCCAGGCCCGGCTGACGCGGCTAATGGGCGCGCTAAAATCTGAAGGGTTCCTGCCCGCCGTCTTGCCGGAGGCTGCAATCCGCAGCGGAGCCGCGGGTTTGGATGAGAACGCGTCCGGCTTGCTGCCCATCATCCTTGGCCTGGCGCCGAATGCGGATGCTGCGCGCAATGTGCGCAATTTGCGTTCTGCCGGGACCATGAGCCCATTGCTCATTCTGCAGGATGGTCTTTCGGGCGAAGCCGTCGCGCGCACGCTTGATGCTGGAGCGGATGATGTCGTCGGGGGTGCCTGTGAGCCGGCCGAGGTCGCTGCCCGCCTCCGCGCGATCTCTCGCAAGCAGTTCAATCTGCGAACTCCGGAGGTTCGAACCGGGAACCTGACGGTTTACCTGGACGGCAGGGATCCGGATATGAACGGAGAAACGGTTCGCCTCTCCGCCAGCGAGAACGCCATCCTGAAGAACCTGGCCTTGAACATTGGCAAGGTCGTGCGAAGGGAGACGCTCTTTGACGCGCTTTACGCTTTCGCTGAATACCAGCCCTATATGAAGGCGCTGGATGTTCATATCTGCAAGCTGCGCCGGAAACTGGGGGCGAGCGCACCAGGCGCGGGCAGCTGGATCCGTACCCACAACGGCCGCGGCTACTCTCTCGCTGAGGCGGTAGAATAGCCCGCCCGATCCGCCGGCCGCGGTGCGGCCGGCGTTGCGCGTTCAGAACCGGGTGCTGAAGCCGACCAGAATGGCTTGATCGCTTTCGCCCGCGACGTGGCCTGCGTTGAATGTGGAAACCGCAGCGAGACGCAATTCACCTCGCCGTCCTGCAGGGGCCGCATATTCGATCGCCAGATCGAGCTGGCGGCTGCTGGAAGACACATCTGCCTCCATTTGCGCGAAGGTCACGGATCCTGCAGCTGCGGCGACCGGCAGCCGCATATCAACATGGCCGCCAGAAAATCCCGCGGGCCGGGTGGCCGAGAGCGATACGACATCCCCGGCCGATACAATGTCAGCCAGATCCATGGCTACGCTGAGCTCATCATAGGCAAGCCCCTCAAATCCCCCGACCAGACCTGCGCCGTTGCCTTCTGCCAGACCATAGCGGCCTTCAAAGCGGAACCCTGCCCTATCGGCGATCCGCCTTGAAACAGAGGCACCGATTTCAATCGTGCTTCCTGAGATTGATGCCTCATGGCCGGGGACGGTCATTCCCATGACGGAGCCGCGCTCCTGCAAGGCCGTAAAGCCCAGCTCGAAGCTGCCATTGGGAAGCTCGAAGCCTTTCAGATAATCCAAGCCGAACGAGCCGTCCCCGTCGGTCAGGAGGCTGATGACAGATCGGTCATTGGCCAGAACGGGATGATCGGAGATACCGGCAAGGCTGAGGGCGTCAGGCGCGTTTGCCATGCCCGAGCCTGCGAAGTAGGTCCCGCCGGAACGGAGCCCTTTGTTCTTTGCCTCCCGCGACCGCTGGAAATCGGGCGCCATGAACGAGGCCAGCCGGTACTCGTTCAAATTGATGCGCCCCGCATCTGCGGCAACCGCGTCTGCCCGCAGGGTGAAGACCCCATCGAGCACGTCGATCGCCACGACCGATGCTGAGGAGAGAGACGCCGTAACCGCCTTGCCGCTCATCGGGCTGGCTGCGACCGCCGCACGCCCCAGGGCAAGCATGTCCGCTCCGCTGCCGGCACCCATGGGGATGCCCGTAGATCCGATTGGCAGAAGCGCATCCCGGAGGTTGATGAAGCCGTGTCCGAATTCGCTGTTGTAGCCGTGGCTGATGCCGTCTGCAAAATCGACTTCGCCTGTGGACTGGAACCAGCTGTTGTCCGCGGTCACCAGAAGACGCGCCCGGAGCTGTTGCGGCGTGAGATCCGGAAACGCCTCAGCCAGCAGAGCCATGGAGCCGGCCACCTGCGGGGCCACAAAGCTGGTCCCGGTGGAGATGCCATAGCTGTCCGCACCGCCATTCTTCGCCGTCAGGATCTGGCCATTGCCGGTCAGGCAGTACCGGCCGGTCTCCATGCATCCGGCAGAGATCCGGGTCGCAGAGATGATCCGGTCGTCATCAAATTCAGGAATGGCATTCACAGCCGTCAGGAAGCTCTCCTCGAGGTCGGGATAAGACAGCGGCAATGCCGCCATCGCATGAGCATGGGTGGCGTCGTATTCATTCTGCATGGAAAAGATCACGATACCGTTTTTCGCATAGTCGCGGAGCGCCGCGATATACTCCTGCCCCGCGCTTCCCGCGAACAGGTCGCGGGAGGGGCCTTGACCGAGATCGTAGTCGATCGACCAGGAATTGTTGATCGCAATCGCACCGGCCGCCTTCGCCCCCTTGAGAAAACCTGCCTGCTGGCGCCAATCAACCATCTGGCTGAAATCCATCGTGCCGACATAAAGGTCGGCTGCCGGCGCAAAACCCAGAGCGCCGCCGCCCTGGCCGGTCCCGGCAATTACGGAGGCAACTGCTGTCCCGTGCTCGCCCGACCCGGTGCTGCCTTCAATGGCGATCGACTTTCCGCGGAACTGCTCGTGTCCGGCGAAGATGCCATCATCGACCATGGCCACGACCTGCCCCGCGCCGGTAAGCCCGGTGGACAGCGCGTAGTCGAGCCTGGCCGCCTGCAGCGCGTTCGACCTGACCGTCCGGGTCTCGGAAAATTCCGGATGCCCATCGATCCGGAACCGGTACGCCACATTGTTGGCAATGAAGCCTGCCAGGCTGCGCACGGCCTGCACCTTGTCGGCGTCAAAGCTCTCGACGAAGCCGCGCGTCCAGCTGCCGTCGCCGACGTCCGGCGCCGGGGGCGGACCGATGTCGACCCCTCCGGCGGCGGTTTCATCAGAACCGCCCTTGCAGGCGCTGAGCAGGGCTACCGAAATCAGAAGAAGGGCGCGGGCGGTCATGGCGGCTCCAGTTTGCGAATATTCGAGAGCGAAAATACCCGAAGCGGCAACGTATTGCACTTGATTTTTCGCAAAGAGTCATCGCCGGTTGCGATCAACACTTCGCATTCGGCCTTTTATCGATGAAGGCGCGGATCCAGCGCGAATGCTTCTTGTGTGACATCATCGAAATGGCCCTTCGCCCGATCTGCATCAAAAATCAGGTTCCAGCTGTGCTTGGAAACCGTTGATGGAACCAGAACGAAGATATGCTCTTTCATCAGGTGGTCACCAAACGCCTGCTGACCAGGCCCATGTGAGCCCGGGATAAGCCAATGCGCGTTTGGCACATCACCAGGATGCAGCACATGCACATCCGAGGTGTCGATAACGCGGGCTGACGTCAGCACATGCCGAGCGGTATCCAGCACCTTGAACCCCTTATGAACCGCCACCTCCATGATCGCAGTGGATGGATCGATGGAGGCATAGACGGCGCGCACCCCTCTTGAGTTCCACCGCCCGCCGACACGATAGGATCCCTCGCCGGAATCCCAACTGCCCGCATGCCGCTCCTGGTCAAGGCGCCAAAGACGGGTATGACCGCTACCAAGCGGCGGCGGGAGCGGTGTCACGTGTACACCCCATACTCCATCCGCGTGAGGTAGTCCTCAACCGCCTCGGCCCCGGCAGCCGTGGCAAGAAGATCGATAGGCCTTCGATTGTCGAGACCGATCGCAGGCTCAAGAAGCCACGCTTCGGCGGCCTGCTGACCGCCCAGCACATCCGTGGCCTGAGCAAAGATTTCGGCGAAACGCCAGGCGCGGCTGCTTTGCTCCATCGAGAGCGTCTTGCCCGAGGCTTCCGCCTTACGCCTCTGAAGAGTTCGCAGGCTCATGCCAATTGCCTTGTTGAGCACGTCACCCGTCGACAAGACATGCACCCCGTCAACGAGGTGCAAGAGCGCGCGGGAGGGCAAACCCTCGACAATCAGATCGTGCGCGTCGAGGGAGCTGCGAACGCGTCGATGCATAACCTTCCAACCGCCCAGCAAATCGAAGGCGCGCATCGCTTCATTCTGAAGATCGTGCGGGATACGCGAATCTTTCGGCTCATTCGTTCCGCTAGATGCGATCATAGGAAATCTCCATGACAACTGTCGCGATCAATGTGACACTTGACATTGCGTATTTCAAGAGGTGCCAGGAAGGGCAGCTTCATGGCGAACTGTTACGTCGCGCGAATTTTCGAGCTTCGGCCAGGAGAACGCTCAAATCCGAAGCCTTTCGCAGCTTGAAGTTCTGGCCCGGACGGGTCAATCTCTCCCGCGAAGGCCGCGTCAGGATTGCTGTTTACGCGATCGGCAAACGGCCGACTTCATGAGGGTCCGCATTTGGACGGCAGCAATTCAAGAGCCGGAGCAAGCGCGATTGGGCCCGACCAGGAAGCACAAGAATGGCCACCAAAAATTTCAGACACTCCCCAGAATTTAAAAAAGAGCTTCAAGAGGCCCGAAACGGCAATGCATCACTGACACTCAGCGATCTCTTCTTTCCCATGCCCAGCAGCTGGGGATTGCGAGGCGATCCCTACCTGTGGAGCGCGCTGGCAGCGCAAATGAACTACGAGCGCCTGGAAGAGGAACCTGAAGAAGAACCATCGTTCGAGAACCGTATCAAGACGCATTTCCGCGAGATGACCGGCGCCGATATCGATAAGGCATCAACGGATCCCACGGTCTCGATGTTTGCACATGGAGGGATGTCGAGCGGGATGGTATCTCTCGGCTGGTGGCGGCAAACCGGCATTCCGCTCCTCCTGAGACGCTATCAGAACCTGCTTGAGCAAAACTAGCCGCGCCCCTTCTTTCAGGGGGAGGGTTCACAAATCCGAAATGCTCGCCATGCGACATCGCTAGCCCGATAGGAGGCGCCGCGTGAATAAGACGATTGAAGCAGCAGACTTGTCCGCACTGATCATGAAGTCAGAGGATTTCCTCGGGCTCACCAACAGCCTCGACGTCTACTGTCCTTTTGAGGCGCTGTCCGTTGCGAGGATGGAGATCCGTCATTCCAACTTCCTAGCCGATATCATCGACCCAACCCGCCCGCATGGTTTCGATGACGCCTGCACCCGCGCGCTCCTTGAAACCCTGCTCGGGTCGGCAGGTGAGCCGGAACTGTTGTTGCGCCTGCATCTCTCCGACCTTGGAGGGATCGAGGTTATGAGGGAGTGGCGGAACATAGACTTGCTGCTGAGGCTTCCCAAAACCGCCACGAGCCCTGAAATCGTCTTCGCGATTGAGCTGAAGGTCGAAGCCGGGGAAAGCACAGGCCAACTCGATCGCTACCGGAAAATTGTTGAAGAAACCTGGCCCGCGGCACGGCATTTCTTTTTCTTCCTGACCGTGAGGCAAGATGCTTCTAGTGCCAAGGAGTGGATCGATGTTGGTTTCGCAGATCTCTTGGAGAATTTGGATGTCGTTGTGAGGAAGGAAATCGGCCACCCCACAGCGCGCATCATGCTTTCATCATACATTCAGATGCTGAGGAGAAGATACTTGGAAGACCCCGTCCTTGATGAACTCGCTCAAAAGATTTGGGCGCAACATAAAAACGCGCTGGAGTTTCTCTTGGCCAGAAAGCCGAACCCGGCCCAAGATCTCCTGAAGGCCCTGACCGACGCAGAAGCTCTTGAAGTCATGAACAGGCACCTCAAAGAGGGCGGCAGCGAATTGACCATCGACGTGGACAGCATTCGCTCCAACTGGGTGTACTTTGCCATCCCAAACTGGGATCGGATGGAGGTTATGCACAAAGGCGACGGCTGGACTCCCACAAATAGGATTCTGCTGCTCGAAGTTCTCGCCGGCGAAGACGGCGCGACGGTCAAGATCGCGATCGGCCCCGGCCAGGCTGAGGCCCGCCAAGCGATCTATGGCGCCTTGGACAGTGTTGAGCTGGAGGGGTTCAAGAAAGCGCGATCTCTTGCGAACAGGTACACAACCATGTTCAGCATTCCCCTGTTGAGCAAGCGCCAGGTGGAGAAGATCATTTCAGATGGCCTGGACCAGGATACGGTGGACACTATTCGGATGAAGCTTGCTGCCCTTTTTGCCAGAAGCCTGCCAGCTCTGGATGAGGCATTGAACCGATATGACTTCGAGGCACCCTCGACGTAATCGCTCAGAGTGTGAATCGGCGTGCAAAATTGACCCACTTTGGTGGGTTATGAGCGAGTAAAATTGACCCACCTGTTTTCGTTAACATCCGCACTAAAAGTGCGGAGGAAAGAGCAGGTGTTACTGATGGAAAGCGTGTCGAAGATCCGACGATGGGTATTGGTTGAGGGACGCAGCATCCGGTCTGTTGCGCGGGCGACGGGATTATCGCGGAACACGATCAAGAAGTATCTGAAGGATGAGAGCCCGCCGAGCTACCAGCGCCAGGCCCCGCCGGTTCGGCACAAACTGTGCAACGGGTTTGATCTTCGGCTTCAGGAGCTGTTCGATCAGGACCAGAAGCGACCACGCCGGGAGCGGCGGACGGCCCAGAAGCTCTATGAGCAGCTCGTGGTGGAAGGCTACACCGGTTCCTATTCGCCAGTTCAGCGATTTGTCCGCGATCTGAAGCGGGCCGGTGCCGGTTCGGGCGAGGCCTTTATCCCGCTGCATTTTGCGGCAGGCGATGCGCTGCAATTTGACTGGAGCGAAGAACGGGTTGTCCTGGGCGGTATCGAGCAGAAGGTGAAGGTTGCCCATTTCCGCCTGTGCCACAGCCGCAAACCCTTTGTCGTGGCCTATCCCGGCGAAGCCCAGGAGATGGTGCTGGATGCCTTTGCGCGGGCGCTGTCTTTCTATGACGGGGTTCCACGCCGGGTGATCATCGACAACCCCAAGACCATGGTGACCTACGTCTCGCGCTCGAAGGACCGGATATTCCATCCCCGGTTCCTGGCCTTGATGAACCATTACGTGATGGAGCCGGTGGCCTGCACCCCGGCTGCGGGCTGGGAGAAGGGACAGGTCGAGAACCAGGTCCAGTTTTTGCGCGGCCGGTTGTTTGCGCCCAAACCTGCCTTTGATGATCTCGATGCGCTGAACGATTGGCTGCGCCTGCGCTGTGAAGAGCTGGCAAACCGGCCCCATCCCGAGCAATCGGATCGCACGATTGCAGAGCTGTTCGAAGACGAACGCGCCGAACTGCGCCCTCTGGGGCGAGCATTTGACGGATACGTGGAAAAGACCGTTCGTGTTCGCTCCACCTGCCTGGTTCAATATGCCAGCAATCGCTACAGTGTGCCGTCCCGGTTCGCGGGGCAACATGTGTCGCTGCGCGCCTATGCAGGCCGGATCGTGCTGGTGTCGGGCCAGGATGTCATCGCCGAGCACAAGCGTCGCTTCACCCGCAATGTCAGCTATTTTGAACCTTGGCACTACGTGCCGCTGCTGGATCGCAAGCTCGGCGCCCTGCGCGACGGCGCCCCCTTTGTGGACTGGCAACTGCCTGGGGCCATGCATCGGATCAGGGAGCACTACATGGCCGGCAAAGGCGGGGATCGGGAGTTCGTCGATCTGCTTCTGCTGGCCCAGGATCACGGGATCGAGGTGGTCGAGACGGCTTGCGAACTGGCGGTGGAACAAAACACCCTGCGCCTGCCCGCCATCATCAACCTGATTAACCAGTTGGTGGAGCCGGTTATCACGCCGCTCAGCGACGCCTATACCTATCCGCAGCTGACCTTGCGGCCCGAGGCCGATTGCAAGCGCTATGAGGCGCTGTGCTCGGCTGAGGAGGCTGCCGCATGAACGCCCTCATCGACCAACTGACCGCCCTGAGGTTGCACGGGATGGCAGCTTGCGCCCATGATTTGCTGTCCGCGCGCAAGCCACCAAGTCTGACCACAGCGATAAAGCAACTGATCGACGCTGAGACTGTAGAGCGGCGGGTGCGCTCCATCCAGTATCAAATGAGGATTGCGAAGTTCCCCCACCACAAGGACTTCGCCACCTTCGATTACAGCGCGGCCGCCGTCACCCAGCCCCAGATCGAGCCGTTCTGCTCAGGCCAGTTCACAGAAGAGGCACACAATCTCATCCTGGTGGGCGGAACCGGCACCGGCAAAACCCACATCGCCATCGCGCTTGGAACCACCCTGATCAGCAACGGCAAGAAGGCGCGCTTCTTCAACGCCGTCGACCTGATCAACGCCCTGATCAAGGAACAGGCCGAGGGCAATGCCGGGAAGATCATCCGGCAGCTCTCGGCCCTGGACTGCGTCATCATCGACGAGCTGGGTTACATCCCGTTCCCCAAGTCCGGCGGCGCGTTGCTGTTCCATCTGATCAGCAAGCTCTATGAGAAGACCAGTGTCATCATCACGACGAACCTGGAGTTCGGCGAATGGGTCTCGGTCTTCGGTGACGCCAAGATGACAACGGCGCTTCTGGATCGCGTAACCCATCACTGCGCAATCATCGAGACAGGCAACACGTCATACCGGTTCGCACAGAGCAAGCGACGCAGAAAAACATAAACGTCGCGCAAGCAAAGGCCCCAGACGGACTCGCTATATGAGGGCGGCCCGCCTGGGGCCTTTGCGCCACAAGGGGTGGGTCAAATTCAAACGCTGAAACCGGGTCAGTTTTGAACGCTCATTGACACTCAGAGCGCCGGAAGCTTACCCGCCGCGCTTGCCCAGAATTCCATCGACCTGTTCCAGCACCGCATCGAAGTCCGCAAGCGCTCTTTCCACCGCGGCCTTGTTCTCCTCTTTGATGCGGCGCGCCTCCCCGGCCCTGCTCTGCCCCGCTTGAGGCAGGCCAGGACTGCCGCGGGCCGCAATACCTGCTGCGGGCGCCGCACGTCCGGCAGGCTCCGCGCGCCTGCCCAGCAATGCGGCCAGACCCGGGGTGGCCCATATCCGGGCCGAACGCCGGCGCGTCATCTCGACGAGAAGCCCTTGCTCGACCAGCTCCCCGAGCAGTTTGATCGCGCCGCGCTGCGTGATGCCCAGGCGGTCCGCCAGCGCCTGCGAGGTCATGACCGGTTCAATGCCGAAGGCATCTACCGCATCCGGCAAGCGGGAGCGGCGGCTCTTGCCCCGCGCGGCCATGGCGGCCTTTTCCCGCCACGCCCGAATGGTGATCACCCGGCCCAGCTCCTGGTCGAGGATGCCCCCGATCCCCTGAAGCAATTCCTGAACCGCTTTGGGATTCAGCGGTGACCAGATCCGGAACCGCATCCGCGTCAGCGCAAGCGAGGGCAGGATGACCCAGGATGCATCGACGCGCCCGCCGAGGCCCCGCAGCGGATCATCCATGTGGCGGGACCGTGATGCACCGCCAAGAACACGGCTGCGCGACAAATGCTCGGCGGCCGCAAACACCAGCCGCTCCGCAACCGGGCTGCGCCGTTCGGTCAGCGCCGCATAGTGGGCACTGGCGCGGATGGCTTCCAGCAGAGGCGCGCGGCCGCGGCACCGCGCAAACACCTGCACCATCTCGTCATCCACCTCCGGCAGCGGCTCATAGGTCTCTGCACGCGCTGAGAGCCTGGCGATCCGGTCGAGCACCGACAGCGGCTCATTGGCCGGGTCGCCCGGCGCCCGCAAAAACCGCAGCACCGAAAGCGCATCCTCGATCGCCCTGACATCCGCGTGGGTTTCCGGGTTTTCACTGACCCGCACGAGGAGATCGGTTTCCGACAGGCGCAGATCCTCCAGTCCAATCGATGCGGCCGCTTCGGCCACCGCGGCCTCGCTGCGCCACTGCGCAGCAATCACCGGATCCGCCGCCAGGTGGCCCTCGATGCGGGAAGCCCTGACTTCGGCGGCTAAAACCAGATCGAAAGGGCTCCCGGCGGCCATCTATCCTCACTAATTTATTTCAATTATTTGTGTTGGTTATCCGCTCTTATGGAACGTAAATCAATATTTCATTCCATTGGCCCATCGAATTTCAGGGCATATCAAACGGCAGCGGGCCGCCCTCCCCTGCCGGACGGGTGGTCAAAATCCCGATGACGCCTCGGCCCAAGCGCCCCATATGCCTGACAGCCTTATTTCATTGGGCTCATCGCCCGAACGGGCGCCAGCCGTGCCTCAGGCCGGCGAGAGAGATCCGCCTTTGCAGGCGTTTACAAACGACCGGTTGAAAATGACTTATGATATTGAATTTGCCGCGCGCCTCTGCCAATATGCGAAAAACAGAGAGGCGCAGCCGGGCCAGGAGGACGCAAGCGATGATTTCAAGCCCTGAAGACCTCGCCGAGATGATCGCCGCCGAGAAGAGCCGGGGCATGACGTCAGCCGATGTGACGCGCCTGACCGGCGGCAACAAGCTGGAGGCGCTTCGTAAGGCGGAGCGCGCGGGCCTGCTCAAGAGCAACCCGACAAACAACCGCCAGCGCGGTCGGCGCTGGTGGGGCACAGAACACTATCCCGGCGAATGGGCTTAGGCCCGCCGCTCCACTGAAGGACGCAAGATGACACCCGTCAAACTCAATCTGACCTTCTCCTGGTCGAAGATCGACGACCCCAACCCGACCAGCCGCCGCGTGCTGCTGCCGGGCGGGAATGAAGCGCGGATCTTCCGTTCGGTGCTGGACGGGAAGTGGTTCGCGGTGGTCAATGAGCGCAGCAAATCCGGGCTGGGTTCCGAAGAGGCCGCCATCAGCTATTCTGAGCAGGAACTCGAGCGCCTGATCCTCGCGGACATTCAGGCAGCGAAGGCAAAGCTGGCCGTCTATGACCCGCTGATCATCCCGGAAAACGAAATGGAGGCGGCGTGACATGGGGCCGAAAGAAACTGCCGCGCTGATGTGGGTCGGCGAGAATGAGGGCATGGCCCCTCTCAACGAGCTGTCCCCTTCCGCGCTGAACCTGCTCAAAGCCCGCGGCCTCGCCAAGCCCAACCAGGGCGGCAAGCGCAAACTGCAGGATGACTGCTGGTACCTGACCCCGCAAGGCCGGTCTCTTTTCGACCGACTTTGGCTTGAGGATCAGGCCCGCATCGATCCTGAGACCATCATCCCTGATCTCGTGGCGGGCTGGGCCGGCCGGGAGCTGCCGGACGGAGCCGTCCGGCTCAGGGCCCGTGAGGTGGCCAGCATCTTCACGTCTTTCAAGGAAGCCGTGGATGAGCCCGGCTGCCGGGATGAGATCCGGGAGGCCTGGGAGACGATCGTGGAAGTGTGGCAGGGGTCCGTTTCCATCAGGGCGGCCGTGCTGCTCCCGCGCCAGGCCGCCGCCCGTTTGCTCCCTGCCCTATCGCCGGGATTGAACGAAGCGGAGCTGCTATGCCCCTGATCGGCTACGCAAGGGTCTCGACGGACGAGCAGTCCAATGCCGCCCAGGTGCAGGAGCTGCGCGCGGCCGGTTGCACCGAAGTCCATGAGGAGCATGGCTCCGGCGGCAGCCGCGAGCGCCCTGCCCTGCGCCATCTGTGCGACAGCTTGAAAGCGGGCGACACGCTGGTTGTTGTCCGGCTGGACCGCCTGGCTCGATCCCTTTCCCATCTGCTTGAAGTGATCGAGGGCCTTGAAGCCAAGGGGGCGCATTTCAAATCGCTCCGCGATCCGGTCGACACCTCCAGCCCGCAGGGGAAGTTCACCCTGCAGGTGCTTGGGGCGGCCGCTGAGCTTGAGCGGGCCCTTATCCGGGAGCGGACCCTGTCCGGATTGCGCTCGGCGCGGTCCGAAGGCCGCATCGGCGGCAACCCCGGCTTGCGGTCCCAGGATCCCGAAGCCATCCGCAAGGTCCGGGACGCCCGGGACCAGGCGCATTTCACCAAGCTGGAGCGCAGCGCCAGCCAATGGGTTCCCGAGGTTCGCAGGCTGCGGCCCGATATGCCTTGGGAAGACGTGACACGCATCATCAACGCGAAGCTGCCAGCCGATGCCCGGAAATGGTCTATCGAGCGGCTGAAGCGCGCCGTCAGGCGTTTTGTGCGGGAGGGTCTGATGGAGCCTGCGGTTCTGGAGCGCGCGCCCCGCAAGGATACGGATGACCGGCTTCTGGCGATTATCGCCGGTATCGCGGGCGCCGCGCCGGACATGACGCTCGCTCAGATCGCTGACCGGCTGGAAGCCATGCATGAGCGCACACCGCGCGGCCGGTCGAAATGGTCCGCCTCCTCGGTGAAGATGCTGCTGGACCGGGCGAGGAACCGCGGGCTCTTGGAAAATAGCTGTGACCATATCCACGTGAGCCGGCGGTAACGGAATCAACCGCAAAAGTGTGCTCCAGCCTTCGTGCAAACCGCTAGAAAGATCCACAATGGATAGCTTGTTGCAAGAGGCATCCAAATAGGGACGTCCAATACAAATACGCCCTATTTCACATCGATCAGGCTGTGCGAAAGCGCAATCGACACCACATGTGTCGCGTTGCGTGCGCCAAGCTTCTTCCTGATCCGCTCTATCCGCTTCTTGATCGCCTCTCTAGAAGTGTTCATCTGCCTTGCGATTTCTTCCTGGGAGTTCCCCCAGCAAAGTGCTTGGATTGTATGTATGTCTAAGTCTGACAGGCCCATCCGGCCGTCATGTACTTCGACGATGTATTCAAGAATTTCCTGCAACCGGCAAAGTTCCTCGTCGGTGAGTTCCCGATCTTCCCGTGCAAGGGACAGCATGCATTTTTTATTGTTGAGATGCTTGCTCTTGGCAGCTGCGGACGCACCAAAGGACAGGCCGTGGTCAGATGCCCTTGTCATGACGTAATCGGCAGCCACCGTTTTGCGTACACCCATCTCACTCCATCTGGTTACCCCAACATTGCCCAAGGCCCAAAGAAAGACCGGATCAACTGTTACAAGGTTGTTCTGGTCATATATCGCGATCCACTCGTCGGGATAGGTGGTGTAGAAGAACTTCGTCTTCCATGCATGCCCATGCAGGACCAGGGCGTAGCCTGTAGGTCCGATTTCATGGAGCTCGCTTTCGATTTTTTCGAAGTCCTCGATATAGTCGAAAGGGTTGTCCTTGAACATCTTTGGTCGTCCTTGCCGCAGTCCTGGCAGATGATTCAAGCCAAGCCCGGACCAGACCACACGTTTGTATGCTGCTCAAGACCCGGCCAAGTTGCTTGATAATTTAAGCTTAATGGGACGGTAGTGTACCCATAGTGGGACATGTGGAATGGCGTCAGTGTTCGATTTTGTCAACTTCGCGGAGGTGCCTTATCGCGCTCTGTTTGAATGATATCACCAACGAACACAGGGGGTTCGCTCAGCCCATGCAATAGATGCATATCAGATATACATATAGTCGCAGGGGAAATTCACTCTAAGAGTGCTTTGTGCGCCCGCCTCCTCGGTGAAGATGCTGCTGGACCGGGCCCAAACCCGGGGCCTGTTAAGCCAGGGCGTTTTTAAATTGCAAACCCCACCGCAGCCTGTCAGAATATTTGCGAAAATAGATAATGGATATTTCCAATGGTCGATTTGAAAAAGCCGCCGCTCGTTGATCACAACGAGCCTCTGCACATCTTGGAACCCAGCAGCCGGGAAACCGCCACAGCTGTTCCTGTAACCCGTGTCAGGGATCTTATTGCAGTGCCTGAGGGGCTCATTGAAGAACGCAAGATCTCAGGCCGGCTGCTGAAGTTCACGCCAGCCGAGACGTATCACTTGGAACAGGCGCTGTTCCTTCACAAGGGTGCCGTAGCCGAGCTGTTTGCAGGCCGGGCGTGCGTGGTCTTCCAGCAGACCCGATTTGGTGTTCAAGCGCGTGGCTTCTATGCCCTGACGGACAGTCGGATCAGTGGTCCGGCCGCCTATCTTGATGTCGAAGCACCGGATGTTTCCGCTATTTGTCTTGAAAAAATCGAAGCTGGGCATATGCCACTTGATGGTGATTTCGGGGGTCATGTGGTGGTCGCCGTTATTGCAGCTGTGATTTACGGCTGTTCGATGGCGTACATGTTTGAAATCACCGAGTCTCGGTCTTTGGCGCTTTTCCTGGGTGGGCTTATGGCCCTCACAGCTGGCTATCTAGTGGCCAAATACGGTTCCGGAATCTGGAAGTGGCGGGGCAGACGTGCGAAAAAGAATGTTGCAGAGTGCATCGTGACGGAAGTGGAGCTGTTTCTCCCAGATGTAATCGAGCAGGCGACTGCGTCCTTGGAGGACGGTCAATGATTTCCAAGCTCTCTCTGGCCGGCATCTGGTTCTATCAGACCTTCATTTCCCCTCGCAAAGGCTATTCCTGCGCCTACCGCGTTGCCAATGGCGGCCCCGGCTGTTCAGGCTTTGCGAAAGAGAAAATCCGCGAGATTGGGTTTTTCGGGGCTATGCCCCTGATCAGGCAGCGCTTCAAAGATTGCTCCACTGCCGCTGAAGGTATCCGGCAGCGGCGCAGAAAGCCGGGACGAGGGTGCCGCAATGAAGCGGCGACGTGCGACTGCGATCCCCTGCTGCCCGACATCACAGACGGTTGCGGTGATGTTCCTCGCCTCGGAAAGGCGCAAAGCCCGTCCTGTGATGACGGATGTTCTGCGACCTGCAAAGGATGTGATGGATGTGCTTGCGGCTGCGACGGGTTTTAACCCCTTGAAGCAGGGAGGAGCTACAAAATGAAAGCATCCACGCTGTGCGTCATGGCAGCATTCCTTGGGATCGCGCTCGGTGGCGTTTTTCTGATCCGCGGACCTTCGGGGGGTGGTGCGGGCCAGCATGAAGGTCATGTTGAAACCGCTGTTCAGCAGGCCATTGAGGCGCTTGGGCCGCTGCCTGCCCCCCTGCCCCGCCGAGCAGCCGCAAACCTCGAGGATGGCGCCGTTGTTTCCTGGCGGACGCGTGTAAACGGCAGGTCCACGCTTAGCTGCACGCTCGACAACACCGGATCGGTCAGCTGGCGTATTGACCTGGTTCTTCCTGGCAGCATCTCCGGTGTGCTCACGGTCACGCCGGAGATGAGGGACACCCCCATCCTCATGAGGCACTGCGAAGCCGTATTCAGCGGCTGAGACGTCAGCCAGGCCCTGCTGGGCCTGGTCAATGGGGGTCAGGCCGTAACACGGCCGTGCAGATGCTCTGTATCGGCCCTCAAAGCCGGGGTGAGAGGGCGAGGGCTGCAGGAAACCATGGGGAACCCGCGTTGTCCTTCAGCTCCCTCCAGCCGCAGGATCTCCCCGCCGCGGATGCGGGCGCGCACATGGCACCAGGTGACATGGGCGCCGTCGTGAACAGCGGTCATCAAGGTTGCGATCCGGGTCTCATCATCGGGGAAGTAATGCCCCCGGATTGAGACTGGCGCGCCAATTGCACAGCAACGCAGTACAAGGGCGTCAACGCTTTCGATCGCCGCCTCGATCCCGAACTCTTCGAGGAAATAGCCGGTCACGCCCTCCCCTGCCGCAATCAGGAAGACAGCATCGTGACCCGCGCTCTCGATCCGCAGATCCTGATCTCCGCCCGTGGAAAGCCCGAACTCTTGCATAAGCGCGCGGATTTCCCCTGCGCAGCTTGCTTTCAGGGGGCCAAAGCGGATCACGCCGCTGTCGGTGGCCAAATCAAGCTCGGGACGGAAGCTCTGCTCAGCGGGAAGATCAAACATAGGTTTTCTATCCTTCTCTCTTCTTGGCGTCTCGTGGCCGGCCCAGATTTCCTGGACTCCGGCGTCTCACGCGGCACGATTCTCACCGGAGTGACTAAGTCAGGCATGGCTAGCAATACGCATGGCTGGCCCCTTGTGGCCCGGCATCTCGAGCTTGGATGCTCTTGTTAATAATCGACTCGCAAATACGCGAGAACGAGAGCCAGATAGCGACACAAAACTGTTACATCCAGCCAAATTTGGTGGGTGTACCCAAAAGGGGACGCTCGCCTTGAAATTGCCAAAATCAAGCTGTGCTTGTGCGCGATTGAAACTGCATGCCGAGCATTCCTGCACGTGCTCCACTTGCGGATACACAGGATGCGCTCCTTGAAAGCTTTACGGCTCGCGCTCAGGATGCCTACGATTTCATCCTGTAACAGACAGTTTCTCTTGAGCGGTACAATCCCGCATGCCACTATGCGAAAAACAGACCGAGGGCGCGGGGCTCCCTCCCCCAATAGCTCCCATCGCAACCATGATCGAGCACCTGATATGACGAAGCTCTCCCCACACCGGCAAGGCCGCGCTCAGGCGGAAGCCTACGGCGTCGTGACCGCGGACGAAGAAGCGATGTTCAACCCGTGGAAAAACGGCCGGAAGGCTGCCTGGAACGCAGAATCTTATGCAGAAGAATGGGAGAAGGGTTACCGGCAGGGTGTCGAGGATAACATCGTCAGGGACAAAGCGGCCCGGGAAGCTGAAGAGCGGGCCCGCCTGTCAAAACGGCCCTACTACCATGTGACCTCGCCGGAGTCGGCTGAGAACATCATCGAAATCGGCTTTCAGGGCGGCTGGGGAGATGATGGCTTTGGGGTCTATGTCTACGACAATCTCCCTGATGCCTACGCCTATGCCAAATCCGGCGGTTGGGATGGCGAGCTGACCCGCGCCGTCATCCTGGAGCTCCAGGCAGATCCGGATGATTTTGATGGGATCATCCCGGATCCCGCCTGGCCAAACCCTGAAGACTACGAAACCGTTCTGGTTCACCGAATGGATGAGGATGACCCGATGCCGTGGGAGGTCGACGTTTCGATCATCGACCGTTCCGAGCTCTCGCAATGGGAGGGGTTCCAGGGCAGTTCGCTGGACATCCCGGAGAAAGCTGCAGAGTCTGCGGCCGAAACGCCCCTCCCAGGGTGATCCTGAGGATCCTGATGCCCCTGCCCCTCCACGGCGCAATGACCAGACGTTGAATGACGCCCCGCGTCTGCACCGGTAAAAGGGGCGCCCGGCAGCGCCCCTTCCTGGTTGGCAGTCATGGTCCGCGGGTGGCAGGAATCATCTTCTCAACCTCTCCGGGTCACGCCGCTTCTTGCAGGGCATTTAATGGTCCGCCAAGAATCGACATGCCTTGATTTTGCAGGCTGAATTGCGTCGATGCCCCCTGAGGCGGGCCAATTCCAGGCAATTCAGTCCCTGCCGTTTCAGGGCTGCGATGCCGATAAGTCATTGAATGAAAACAAATTACCAAGGCGCGGCCCGTTCATCACTGGATAATGCCTTCGCCGATATTCCCTATTCTCGTCAGCTTTCTATAGACCCACGCGGTTTTATTGATGTAGGGTCCAAGCAAAAGAATAACCGAGGATTGAGCAGCATGAGAGACCTACTGGGCTCTGAAACACTGAATTCGTTCAGTGAAGCGCTGGATGTCGCCCTGAAGACGCAGTTGAGCCGTCTTCTCGCGCCCGACACGCGCAAATCGGAAAAGGGCCTGCGCCGTTTCACGATTCGCGAGATGGCCGACCTCGCCTTCCGCATGAATTACAACACTCTAAGGCACCACCTCAAAACAATCGAGGGGTTGCCGGAGGGTATCATGGAGCCCGGCAACCGGCGCACCTTCTCGCTGGATGAGATCCACGAGATTCAGGCCCGCCTCTACGAGGCCGGGAAGATCACGCCCGAGATGTTTCCGGGCAAGCTTGAGGGCGAACACACCTCTAAGCTATTGATTTACAACCTGAAAGGCGGGGTCTCCAAGACCTCCACCGCCGCAAACCTGTCACAGTTTCTGGCCGTCCGAGGCTTCAAGGTGCTTGTGGTCGACCTCGATCCGCAAGCGAGCTGCTCGGACCTCTTCGACATTCAGGCCGACCTCGACGGCCTGCCCTCGATCTATGACGTCCTGCGCTACGAGGAAGAGGGTGACGGCGAGTTGCGCGTGCCGATCACCGATGCAATCCAGGCGACCTACTTCCCGAACATCGACATCATCCCGGGCTCGATCGCCTTGACCGAGTTCGAGTACGAGACCGCGAGCGCGGCGGCTCAAGGCGTTCCCTTCTACTCGCGGATCTCGGAAGCCCTGAGCCTTGTCGAGGATGCCTATGACGTGGTGATCTTCGACACCCCGCCTCATATGAGTTTCTGCGTGATCGCGGCGCTCTATGCGTCCAACTCCATGCTGATCCCGCTCTCGGCGGGCATGCTGGACGTGGTCAGCCTTGTGAAGTTCCTCGACCTTGCCTCCAGCACCCTTCGGAGCATCGAGGAGGTTGATCCGAACAAGCGTTTCGACTTCATCCGCATCCTGCTGACCCGATATTCTCCGAGCGACCCGGCTCAGCTCGGACTGGCATCCTTCCTGCGCAACACGCTGGGGACATCCATGCTCAACATGGACTTCCTCGCATCGACGGCGATTGCCGATGCCGGGAACACGATGAACCCCCTGCTCGAGGTTGACCCTTCCAGCTTCACCCGGAAGACCTACGACAGGATCCTTGAGAGCCTGCACGGGATCGCCATGGAGATCGAGGAAGAGGTCATGATCAGCCGTGGGCGGATTGCCGACAAAAATGAGGTCTCCTGATGGCACGACCAGTATTCGATGCACCCAAGACTCCAGATGAAAAAACCGAAACCGGAACCAGCCGGGCGCCGATAGCTCCGCGCCGGAAACCGATCATCAAGGGCGGTGCCGCCAGCGACAAGTACATCAAAGCGGCGACCCAGGGCGGTGCCGACCGGACATATCAGGAGATTGCCGTCAACCAGATCGCCGACAGCAAGATCCGCGATCGCATCGACATCAATGAAGACCTCCAAAGCCTGATGGACAGCATACGGGAGAATGGTCAGCAGATCCCTATCCTGGTCCGCGCCATCACCGGTGATCAGCCCTATGAGATCGTCGTAGGGCGTCGGCGTCTCGCAGCCACGCGGCGTCTGGGGATGCCTCGCATCAAGGCCTTCGTGTCCAAGATGGACGACCGCGAAGCCTTCGTTGCCCAGGGCATCGAGAATTCCGCCCGTCTTGAGACCAGCTACATCGAGCGCGCCCGCGCTGCGGCCCAGGGATTAGAGGCTGGCTATGAGCAGAAGGACATCGCGGAGTTCCTCAATGTTTCGCGCACGCTCATCAACTTTATGGTCAAGGCATACACCACCCTAGGGGAAGACCTGGTTGTCGCCATCGGTCCCGCCAGGGGTGTCGGACGCCGCCAGTGGGACAAGCTGATCACCGGGATGGAAACCCACAAGATCACACCGTCCGCGGCGCTGTCGCTCATCGATATCGAGATCGAGGACAGTGTTGAGCGGTTCCAAAACCTGCTGAAATCGGTTCAGGCTGGCGGCAAGCGTAAGGCGCCAGCCAAGCCCGCTAAGACGGATGCACAGCGCGCCTACATGGGTGGGAACGTCACAACGGTCCGCAAGGACAATCAGATTGTGATCAAGACCAAGAAGTCCACCCCCCCTGCCCTTCTCGATCGTCTAGCTGAACGCATCGATGCGGTGATCAGGGAACACGAAGAAAGTCAGAGTAAAGGAGGAGCATAAGTATCTGATAAATAACAATAACGTTCGATTTACCGCGGTAAATCGAACCAACAACAATACTGAAGCAGGCACACGTAAAATAGGAGCAGACACCCGAGCAAAAGAAAAAGGCCCCCCGAAACCGAAGTTTCGAAGAGCCTCGTTTGGTCTTGTAGCAAAGCCTTTCTAGCGTCTTTTCGATAAGCATTCAACACCGGTCCCTCGGTGAACGGTCTTTTTTTGCCGTCTGAAATGCAGAATGCACACATCAATGCCCGCGGCTCAGCCGCGCCGGCAAACCTTAGAGGTATGCCGGGTTTATGAAGGCGGTCGACACAAGTTCGACCGTTGGGAGCTGTTGTCTCTGGTCACAGAGCTTCGGCAACGCCTCGGATTGAATGACAGGGACATCCTGGTCTTGCGGGCCCACCTGTCCGTCCTGCCCCATGGACCGCTGGATCCTATGGGATTGAATGTCTCGTTCATGAGCGTCTCCGAGATCCTCACCAGGGCCTGCGGCATGGACGAGCGCCGCTTCCGCCGTGGGGAAGCGCGCCTTGAAGCGGCCGGTCTCATCAACCGCAAGCTCAGCGCCAATGGCCGCCGCTTTCCAGAGCGTGACCGCGAGGGCCGGATCGTTTCGGCATACGGGATTGATCTCGCTCCTCTGCTCAACCGCGTCTACGAGCTTCTCGATATGCATGAAGAACAGGTTGCCAGCCGCCTCGCCCTTCGCAACCTCCGCAATGAGATCAGCGCGCGGTTTGCGGCGCTTACACGCGCCTTTGCATCGGTTGGCGCCCCCCTGCCCCAGTCAATCGAGAACATGCGTGTTCGCCTGCGCCGCACGCTCCGTCGCAAGGCGCCCTGCCCTCAGGAGATGCGCGAGCTCGAGGAGGAGATCGTGTCGCTCGAAGCGGCCGTTCCCGGGCCGGAGACTGAGCCTGCAGGCGCAGGTCCCTCCCCGCGCTCAGCAGCGGCCGACAACATCGGCACGGCTTCCGCTAGCCTGCCTGATTACCCCTCCGTAACTTCAGGGCAAACCGCGGTTTCACCGGACAAAACCACCGGCGATGACGGTCAAACTGTCCGGCACATAGAGTCTGAACCAAAAGAAAAAAATAATAGGCCTCAGCATTCGAAGACGGGCCTATCGATCGCCAATGCCTGGAGCAATGCTTCGATCATCAGGGAGTATTTCCCTGAACCTCCAAACAGCGAGCACCAACTCGCCAGGGTATTAATGGATTTTTCTGGATTTCTTGGACTTGGACAGATGACCGTTCTGCCAGCCATACAACTCCTCGGTCCAGCCAAGATGATCCTCCTGCTCAATTACCTTGGTCGCAACATCGCTCAGATCGCACGCCCTGAAGCCTATCTACGCTCCTTGCTCAGAAACTATGAAAGAGGAGAAGCGATTGCTGGCGGTCTTGTCCGGCCTGCTGCGTAGGTATCACCGCGTTCTTGAAACCGCGGTAAATCAGGCTCTAAGCACTCTATGGAGCAAGCCATGAGAAGAGACGGTACGAGATCAGCCAAGCATGTTGCCAGCTCCTGGGAACCCGGGAGCCCTTCCGATATCATGCGCTGCGGTTTCCATGCTGCGGCTGCGTGCATCGTCCTGCGCCTGCGAAGGTCAGATCTAACCTGCCGGCGGTCATCGATGGGATACACGGATCGCAACCCCTGCGCTCAAAGTGATCGATGCAGTATGGCAACGACCTTCCGCACGCGGAACCGCGGGCATTGGTGCCTGAGCGCATGGTGATGGACCACCCGATTTACCGCGGTAAATCGATCATGCGAACCGTTGGCAGATGTAGCGGGTCCGCGTGCGTCACCATGGTATTGGAAGTGGTTTTTTGCCCAGGCAAGCCAACCGCAGAAGAGCCAGAAGAGAACGACTTGCACCAATAACTACACGGGCATCCTGATCGCGCTTGGCGATTTACCGCGGTAAATTGGGTTTGCCCGCCGTTGTTATCCTTTGCAAGCCTGCGGTCGCTGCCATATTCCCTGCAGTCGGCTTCAGGCAATGAACTCCAAAAGCATCCTGTTCACGGTCACCCGATTTACCCCGGTAAATCGACCAGCAGCGGCGAAGGGCTTTCCGCAATGACCCCCAGATCCATCCTGATGATGGCCGACGATTTACCGCGGTAAATCGATCATGCCAGCCGTACGCATCCATAGTGAACCAGCGGTTGGTACCATGATCGTGGCGGCCGATTTGCCCCGGTAAATCGGCCCTAGAGGCGAAGGACTTTCAAGAGTGAACCCCAAGGGAGTCCTGGTCATGATCACCCGATTTACCGCGGTAAATCGGTCATGCAAGATGCTCGCATCCATTGTGAGCCTGCGGGCGGCACCATGATGCTGCTGGCCGATTTACCCCGGTAAACTGACCGCAGAGGCGAAGGGCTTTCCGCAATGACCTCGAGAGCCATCCTGACGATGGCCGACGATTTACCGCGGTAAATCGACCGCTGAAGCAAAGCGCTTGCAGCAATGCACCCCAGAGGCATCCTGATCATGCTCGCCGATTTACCGCGGTAAATCAGGTTCTGCAAAGCGGCGTGCAGGTCGCCTCCAAATCAGGATGCCGGCGTTCTGCCGAGACCGCGCCGAACGCAGATCAGGAGCAGTTCCGCGCCATGCGGAAGCCGGCCGAAATGGCCAACTCCTGACTCGCGAAATGGACAATGTTCTTCTCGGACATCTTGTCGAAACCCGGGCAGCCCTCAATGTGGTAGATCATCGAGTTGCGGTTGCCCCGGACATCTCCGCCGGTTCGCGGTTCATCAAACTGATAGGCGCCCGTGGCGCTCGACACATCATGAGACGCTGCGTGAGGAGACAGCACGACATGATAGGTATCCGGGTCGATCAGCATCCAGACGGGAGCATGGTCTGACACCGTTCCCCGCGCGATCTCATGGGTGATGCCCAGCTCAGCCGGAAAGTTGAAAATGCCCGCCGAGGCAACGGGGATCTCGATACCGGCCGGTGCCCAGATGTTGTCGTAGAGATTCGCGAAGCGACCGTTGACAGGCGAAAGGGTGGTTGCGCCTTCGGTGATCAAGGGCGCAGTATCCTGGCCCAGGGCATTCCATGCCGCGTTGACAGGGGGTAAATTGAAATCGCCCGCGATATAGATCGGAGTGCCCGCGAAGCTCTCCTCGAGCCAGGCGTGATAGCTGTCGAGTGCGCGGGCTTCCCGCTCGCGCTCTGCGACACTGTCGCCGTAGATCAGGTGCGCAGAGGCCATGACGAAGCGATAGCCCTCCGCGGTTTCAAAGCGCATTGAGAAGGGCTCCCGGGCGAAGGCGTCACGGTCGTCAATGTAGACGACCGCACCATCAACCCATTCGACCTCATCCGTTCGCCAGGCGAAGGCATAGTGCTCCCGATAGCTGCCCCGGCCGATGGCCTCGGAAGCCATGGTTTGCCACTCGGCACCGGTCCGCTGTTCCAATTCCCATTCCAGCTTCTCAAGCCCGTCAAGAGACATGACCTCCTGGAGCGCAATCAGATCAAAAGCCGCCGCAACCTCGGCAACTGCCCGGATGTCCTTCCCATTGTCCCAGCCCAGGTGCTTGACGTTCCAGCTGGCAACATATGTGTCCGAGAGGGCAGGTGCGGCCGCGGTTGCAAGAGTGGCGGCGATAGCTGCGCCGAAGATACGGTTCAGAGTTGTCATGGCTTCCGTCATTTCAGTTATTCGCAAATCTGTGTGCTGCAGAATGATCCTGCTGGACCTGTGCCGTCTCTTGTTTCAAGAGCAGCGCCAGGTGGCCGAGGTATTGTGCGGCCTGTGCGGCCTCTCTTAAGGCTGTCTCATCCAGCGGGCTGCTCTTGGCAATCTTCCGGGCGGCATCCGTTGCCGCCGCTTCAAAGCGGATAGCCATCCTGGCGGTCTCCAGAACACCTTCGGTATCTGCTGCTTCACCGCTCAGCTGAAGGACCGGTGCCAATGAGGCGAGAAACCTGCGGTTGCTTGCAATAACCGGCTGCAGCATCTCCTGCAGTTCAAGCATAGCCGGATAGAGGAGCGGGGCAGGGGCGGTCTCGATCTTCACTGCCATGAGGAAGGCCGCCCAGGGCCTGATCGAATGCTCGGGCATGTCTTCTCCGCTGCTCAGAGTTTTGCGAAAAAGTAACCTGAAAGGCTGGCCGGGTCCATGCGAAACGATAGGCTAATTCTGATTGTCGCAAATTTTGATCCCATGTTCCTCCAGGTTCCTGCCGAGGATGACTCTGTGCCTGACCAGAAGTTCGGCGGGGCCGGATAAATACCACTTCGCAAGCGGGGCAGGGTAGTGGGCTGCAATCGCCTGGCGCCACATGTCCGCGGCTTCCGGCTCCAATGGTTTGCCGCTCAGGCTAGGGCCATGAAACCCGAACTTGGTGTAAGGGGCGACACAAGTGTAAGGGCTGCGGAGATAGAGGGTGCAGGAGGAGTAGCAATGCCGCCCGGTGACGCGGATCTCGATCTTGTCCGCGATCAGGCGCTTAACCTCCCGGATCCGGTCATAAACCAGGCCGCCATTGTCGTTACCGACAATCATTACGTTGCCAGAAACCTCATGGGTTCCGTAATTCCCGAGGGCAGGGGAGCCAAGCAATGATGAAAGGCTCAGCGTCAGGACTGCAAGTTTCTTCATGGGGCAGCTCATCAAACGAGTGTCGCCCGCCGAAGGGGCGGATCAGTCTTGAATATAGAGCTGCGAAGAAGAGTAACGGGCAGGTAAAAGGGCGTCGGCGGCGGATCTATGTGGACATCTCTGAAAGATCTTCAGGCAGGCTTAACCTCGATCCGATTTTGATCCGCGCTGCGCCCTCGCGAATACGGCCGATCCGGTTTGGGTCGGCGCTGACCGCGTGCCGCAGCCCAGGGGTCTGGCGGAATAATGCGCGAGCCGCAGGCGGGATCAGCGCGGGGCCGGGGAACACCCTTTGTGCCCAAGGGGGCACATCGAGCCCAGAGGCAAGCCAATCCGGGTAGGGCAGGGCGCCTCCCGCGGAATGGAGCAGATCAGCCGCCGCTGTGTCTTCAGCGGTTATGGCGTGGAAGATCGGAAGCGCCACCCGGGAATGGAAATCGCCATAGGCGCAATATCCCGTAGCCCAGGCGCCCTGGTCAATGATGCCGGAATAGCTCCAGACACAAGAGGCCTGGCCTGTGCAGCCGTTGTGCCCGGCCCAATGATCCGAGCAGCGAATGACGCCTTGCGCCATGTCCCAATAGGCGGATCCGGAGCCAGACACGAAGTCCGGCTCATGATGTGGAAGAGGGGAGGGGGAGAAGACCGCCAAAGTCCGGTCATGGAAGGTCCGGAAAGAAACCGGAGGAGCATTGTTTTCTGGTATGTGCTTCGTATTCAAAATGTGGAGTTCAGCCGGTGGCTGGATATTCTTGTTGAGGATTGTCGCGGGAGTATCCAGGGATTCTGTTGCCAGGCTCCCTGAGGCCCCGCCTGACGGTGCTATCCGTCAGGGCTTAGGTTCCGCTTGCGCCGGCTGCCTCAGGCAGCCAGGGCGAGTGCGGGAGCACGGTTTGCGTTTGCAGTTGTACTCGTTGGACCGATAACGGTGGTTCCTCACCGAAGCAAAGCTTACCCCTTTGAACGCCAGTCGATCCTGTTTCAGCCCCATCAAATCCAGACCCCCTTGCTTCGGCTTGAGGCTCCTTTACGGCTTGGGGTGTCCTACTGTTTTCCCGCGGCCGACCTCACTGGTCTGGATATGGTGGAGCTGTGGGGTACCGCCCCCCAGTCCTGAACGTCTATTCCGAGCGCGTTTATGCTCATAGTCAGCATGCTGACAGGAAGGAAATTCGCATATTCTCACGAGAGGCGCAAGAGTGAAAAAATAAAGAATTTCGCAAAATAGCCGCTTGACCCTGAGGTGCCTTTCAGTGCAATGCGGAAATCAGAAATGCGAAAAAATGACGACTCATTTTCAGCCTGGTGTCATAGCTTGCTGGTCAGCAGGCGCAGGCAAGTGCAAGAGATTGGAGAGCAACATGAACGCCCACACCCCCGCATCCCTTGATCAATCCCGTGAAGCAGGGGCGCTGCCGCCCTCCCTTCGCTACCGCGATATTCAGCGGACAGGCCAGTTCCTGCATGAGGGCGGGCTTAAGCACCATCTGTTCTTTGAAGGGGAAGGGGAGGTTCCGCGGTCGTTCACTGTTCTGATCGCCTTGGGATACAAGGCAAATGAGCAGGAAAACCTGGACCTGGGACGCAATGGCATCGCGGTCATCGACAATGATAACTGGCGCATTGTGGCAGATTCATGCCTGCAGCAGGCATCGGGCCTGAAAGGCGCGTCGCGTGAACAGCGCAAGCTGCTTGCTGAGATCCGCGAAATGGACTGGCAGTCCTTCGTCAGTTTCTGCCGCTCCCAGAAGACCTATCGCGCCGGTTCGCCCGATCTGGATCAGGCTGCTTCCCAGCCGGACTGCGGGTCGATCGGCAATCAGGTTCAATTGGGCCTGCGGCACATGGAAGAGGTCGACGAGCGCAGCGAATTTGTGAAAACGCTTCATGAGACCGGCGAATACAACCTGCCAAAGGTCAGCCGCGACGGCATGATCAAGGATCTGATGATCCGCCAGTCCCAGGAAGCAGATGCAGGCCGCATGCTGTCCTGGGATATCGGGATGGACTTCAAATGGGACAGCAGCGGTCATATCGATGGCGGCCAGGATCTCAGCGCGCAGCTCGATACGCGCTGGCGGCGCGCAATGCGTGATGAGCCCGAAATCCTGTCGGATGCGGTGCAGCGGGCGATGGCGCCCTATACGAGCGACGGTTTTAACGTGCTCGATCTCGGTGAAAGCGCCGCTTGCGATCTGAAGTTCGGCGGTCCGGATGACCGGTACCTGATGCTGTCCGCCTTTGGCGGGCAGGATATGAGCTTCGGCAGCTTCCGGGAGCTGAACACGAAGCTCAAAAACCTCGCAACCGAAGACCTTCTCAATCTCTGGACGACCGTGCGTGTGCTGGACAAAGACCTCAGCCGCAGCTGCCGGTCCTATGATGTGGCCTGGGAGCTCAACGCGATCCGCTCGGAGCGCGAAGAGCGCTGGCTCAACGAGGTCGAGGAAGAGATCTCCTTCGCGGTGTAATTGCGAAAAAGAAAGTCGCCAGTGCAGCCCGTGCCAGGGCTGCATTTCCCGTTCGCGGAGCCAGCCTAAGATCTCGGAATTCCGCAGCAGCAATGTGAAGTATTGAGGGTCAAACAGTGGCACCAAGGACTGCGAAAAATAGTGTTGAGGAAAGCGGTTTCGAAGTATTTGAGCACCGCATCCGCCGGTCCAGCTTTATTGTGAAGCATAAGTCCTGGGTGGATCACCTGGGCGCAGAAAACACCGCAATCGAGCTTTCCGTCATGACACCCTGGGGCAAAGGCACCGCGCATTTTCCGAACTGCGGAGAGTCCGACTGGCGGGAGTGGCTGGCGGATATCGGAAGCGATTACATCGGCTCGAAGCTGTTCGGCTTCAACACGCGGAAGACGGATTTCCGTAAAACGCTCAGTGTGGTCCGCGGTTCGGTCAATGAGATGCGGGCGGAGGGCGAGATCAGTGTCGCCGTTGCCAATGAAATCCGCATGACCCTTCGTGAGCACTACCAGTACAAGCCTGATGAGCCCGAGGATCAGCAGGTGAGCTCGCTGGTCCATTACGCAATGACACATGCGTTTCTGAAGGATTGCGGGAATCCCGTTCAGTTCAGCGAGAACCCCAAGTTCCGCGCTTTCTGCCGCCATGCCTGGGCGCCCTTCACTGAATACCTGCAGGCCGAGCTGGATCGCGAGCGGGCCTTGGAGCCCATCATGGAAGATGCCAGCCTGGTGGACGAAATCGAGCCGGACCACTGCCACTCAGACTATGAACCGGAAATGGAGCCATGAAAGTCCTGGTGCTGGTCCATCCGGGATCGGTCTTTGTGTCCGGCAGCGCCGAGGTCGCGGACTGGAAGCTTGCCGAGGTGATCGGAGGGATCTTCGAGGATATCGAGGCGGCTGACGGCCTGATTGTGATCGATGGTGCATTCTCCGAGCGGGTCCCTTCCGGCCTCACACGCGCAATAGCCGCGAAGCTGGAAACCGCGGCGGCCCGCAGCATGCTCGCGGCGCGGGTTTGGGGGTGCGATAGCGGGGAGGCGCCATATCCCGGCTGGGAAGGGCGGGCCGGCGGATTCGGGCTCCAGCACGCCGACCAGGAGGCTGCCGCCTTGGCCGCGGCCGGGAAGTTGCTGGACGCTCAGGAGGTGATTGTCTCCGGCGCCTGGGCGACCCGTGATGGAAGCTCCGGCTGCGCAAGCAGCGTCCTCACAGCCCTGCAGGCTGAGCTGCCGAGCGGCGTCACGCTGCGTTTGTCGGGGAACTGCCTCTTTGAAGAGTACATCGAAGAGTTTTCGGTGTTTGACGAGCTGCCGGAAGGGGAGGGCGCTGATCATGGCGGTCTATGTTGATACAGCGCGCCACCCATACCGCGGCATGATCATGTGCCACATGTGGGCGGACAGCTTGGATGAGCTGTTGGCGATGGCAGACGAGATTGGAATGAGCAGGAAATGGCTGCAGCAGCCGCCCAAGGCAAGCTGGGTGCATTTCGATGTTTCCCTGACCATGAAGGCCCGGGCACTCGCGGCCGGCGCGGTTCAGACGGACCGGTACGGGCCTGTCGAGCATGTCGCCCGTCTGCGCGGGGATATGGCCAAAGTGGAGCGGGTCCAGGCGCTGCGCGCGAGGAATGTGGATAACGCTCAGAAGCCGCTGCCGTTCGCCTGAGGCGCTGGCTATTATGCGAAAATATGATGCAGCCTCGCTTGAGGCGCTGCCAGGCTGAAGCGGACATTGCGCACATGCCTGGTGGCACTCAACACCGAAGGCGATTGCTGCCGAGCTCAGAAGAACAGGAGATTGATATGAGCGACCCCAACGTTTCCGAAGAACTGATCCGCTCCCATATGGATCGCTGTGCGGGCCTTCTGGATGAGGCGGAAGAGCTGGCGGGCCGCAAAAAGGAATGGAAGGCCGAGTGCAAGGGCGCCGGTCTGGATGCCGCGCTGGTCGAGAAAGTCGTCAAGATGAAGCGCGAGGACAAGGACAAGCGCGATGAGAAGGAGTTCCTTCTGGACGCCTACAAGCGCGCCGGCGGCGTGGAGTAAAAAACAGAAGGGCGGCTCAGCCGCCCTTTCTTGTCTTCCTGGAGCCCCGGCGCACCTAAGCCATCGGCGTTGGCTCGAATTCTGGATCAACATCGAAGCCATCCAGAGAGCTGAGCCATTCGGCTGAAATCGGCAGATCCATTTCGAAGACACGATCCATTGCTGACAGGATCAGCTCCATGGACGCCTCTGGCGGCAACGGGTCAATGCGGACCCATGACGGCATTTCGACCCCTGCTGACCAGATATTCCAGTAGCCGGCATTCCGCGGGTTTTTCAGTGCGTGCTTTTCGATCAAGAGAGCCTGCCTGTCAGCGGGCTTGGTCCTCTTATGATCATCCTCTGAGATGCCATACCTGCCATCCACAGCCGCGCCGATCCTCTTTTGAGCAGCCACGTAATCAGGCATATGCGGCTTCACCGGCGTCGGAAGATCCGGGAGGCCAAAACACTCATCCGCGTCATGCAGGAGCGCGCAGCGCTGCGCAGCCATGTCCTGCGGGGAAAGAGCGCCCACGAGAACCGAATGCTGTGCGATCGAGTAGAAGCTCTTTGCTTGACCTGCAAACCGGGTGTTATTGGCCAGGGCGGCCGCGATGACTTCGAGCGTCATCAGGGACGGATCCGGCGCCAGCGGATCGAACAGGTTGCCATCAACCAGTTCGATGCAGCGGTCATTCACCTGCCGCTCAGCATGTTCGTAATTGATGTTCCCACCATCCATGGCATTGCATCCTGTCTTCTTGTTTTCCAATCGCGGGGCGGGTCGTCTATATATTGGCGAAAAACTAAATGATGGCAACAGAATATGCGAAAAAATAACAATATCCCTTTACTGACCCCGCCGGATGCGGGATTGTGCGGAAAGCTATTTCGCAAATTTATGAGGCCCTGATGGCAAATGTCGCTGAGACCCAGGCGGGTCAGGATGAGCCCCCAGCTGAGACTGCAGAGCAGATATCGTCGTTCAAAGGCCGGGTATGGGAATTGCCCGAAGTTCCGGCAGCGAAGACGGTGACATTGAAGAATGCAGGGGCAAACCCGCTTCTTGCAAAGATCCTGGCGGTGCGCGGCATGGATGCGGGGGAATTCCCGGACTATGTCAAAACGCTGATCAAGGACACCATGCCGGATCCGTTTGCCATGCAGGACATGGAGAAGGGGGCCAAACGGGTCGCCCAGGCAATCCGGGACAAACAGAGGATCGGTGTCTGGTCGGACTATGACGTCGATGGTGCCGCCAGTGCCGGTCTCTTCATCGAGGCGCTGCGCCTCTGCGGCCATAGGGATGCGGTTTTGCGAATTCCTGACCGCATCAAAGAAGGGTATGGTCCGAATGCCAAAGGCCTTCTGGAAATGCAGAAGGATGAGGGCTGCGATCTGATCTGCTGCCTCGACGCGGGCATCGTCGCCTTTGAGCCGCTGAAAGCAGCCGCGGCCGCCGGGATCGAAATGGTGGTCATTGATCACCACAACGCCGACCAGTCCGGCAAGCTGCCGGAGGGATATGCCATCATCAACCCCAACCGGTTGGACGATACCTCCGGCCTTGGCCATCTCTGCGCTGCGGGTGTCACCTTCTGCTTCTTCGTGGCGGTTGTCCGTGAATTGCGGGAGGCGGGCTATTTCGATGGCAAAGACGGGCGTCCGCAGGAACGCCCTGAGCTGATGAACCTGCTCGACTTGGTGGCCCTGGCAACGATTTGCGATGTCATGAAACTCTATGGGCTGAACCGGGCTTTTGTGATGGCTGGTGTCAAGCTTCTGTCTGCCCGGCGCCACCCGGGCATCGCCGCCCTCGCGCGGGCGGCAGGCATCAAGGATGATGAACCGATTGACGAAAGATCCTGCGGCTGGGTGCTGGGCCCGCGGATCAACGCGGGCGGCAGGGTAGGGGCCTCAGATTCCGGGGCGCGCCTGCTGATCGCAGAAGACCCAGGCGAGATCGAGGAACGTGCTCAGGCGCTTCATGCCATCAACGTGGAGCGCAAGGAGCTTTCGGATGCCGTCACTGAGGCAGCGCTTCAGCAGCTGGAAGGCATGCTTCCAGGCCGTGACCGCCGCCTGGCATTTGCGGTTGTCGAAGACGCCCATGAAGGCGTGGTCGGTATTTCGGCGGGCAAGGCCAAAGAGGCCAAGGACGCACCCGCCATCGTTGTGACCCGCGATCATCAGGGGAATCTGAAGGGATCTGCGCGCTCGCTTGCTGACGTCAACATTGGCCACATCATTCAGGATGCTGCAGCGGAAGGCGTGATCCTCGGCGGCGGCGGCCATGGCATGGCGGGCGGGCTCAATCTGCGCGACGACCAGATCGATGGCTTTGTCGCCTTTGCGGATGCGCAGATCCGAAAAACGGAGTATTTCCGTGAAGGTGTGCGGTCGCGGGCCGATCTTGAGGTTCAGCTCAAGGAGCTTTCGGTTGCCGCAATCGAAAGCCTGGGCCAGATGCGCCCCTTCGGGAACGGCAATGAGGTCCCGAACCTGATCGTGAAATCCGTAGTGCTTGAAGGCATCCGGCTTCTGAAGGAAAAACATTTCAAGCTGACATTCAAGTCCGGGCCGGTCCGCGTGGATGGCCTCATCTGGGGCGTTGCCGGAACGCCTCTGGCCGACACTATCGAGGCCCACCTCAAAAGGACGGTGGATGTCCTTTGCACCGCTGAAATCAATGAGTTCAATGGAAACCGCAGCCCGCAGCTGATGATCGAGGATATCCGCCCTGCGCTGGATGTGCTCGAAGAGCCTCAGAGCAGCGAGGCAGGTCTCGCAGCGGACGCGGATGACATCGTGGCCCTGGCAGCCGTCGACATGGAGGAGGTCGAGATAAACCAGGGCACGCGGCGGATGAGCCTGGTCACCGGCGTGCGCGTAGACGCCATCACCGACGTGAAAGGCAAGCACCTGAAGGTCATGCTCAGTGATGGCGACCGCACGATCACAGCGCTCAAGTGGAATGCGATCGGCACCGAAAAAGAGGACCGGATGCGCAAGGCGGAAGGGGGCTTCGTGAACCTTCTGGGCGAGCTGGAAATCAATGAGTGGCGCGGGAAGAAGTCTCTCCAGATCAAACTGAAGGACTTCGAAGCGCACCAGGAGGCCCTGATCTGATGAAAGACAACCTGGTTGAAAGCGGGTTCTTCGGCGACTTCGGCAAAGACGTTCCGGAGGATCAGCAGGAAGACGTCCTGCAGCGGGTTGTTGAGGCAATCTGGAGCGAAGAGGGCAGATATGACGGGGCTGTCATTATCGGCATGGAAGAACTGAACGTTCTGAATAGGGAGGCCGAAGGCTCAATCGTCATTGATGGCAGGGAGCACTATTTCCATGTTCGTGACGGTGACCGCGCCGGAACCGAAATCCTGGCCTGGAATTCAGGGGAAGGGCTGCGCCCCGAGCCGGCTGATCCAAAAGCGCTGGTGCCGTTCCAAAGCAGGGTCAGTGAGGCCCTGGCTTCGGGGCAGGCCCGCAAGTTCCTCGAACAGTGGAATGCTGATCTGACGCCCGGCAGTGAGCGCGGCGATGCTCTCCATGATCTCGTAAGCAATGCTGCGTACGATGCGTTTTTTGCGCCCGGCCAGGGGCAATCGCATTTCCGCAATAAAGCTGAAGCCTACGGCTACGAGATCGGGAGCCAGAGCGAGGCCCGAGCCGCACGCAAGGAGCTTCACCTGGCGGCCCTGGCATTCATGCCGGTGCATCGTCCGGACGACGGGGCCGCATCCCTTGATCTGCTGCGGCGCTGGAACGAGGCGATTGATCCGGCAAGCGGCATCGGATCAGAGGTGCAACGGATCCGCGAAGCTGCGGCTGATCGTCTTTCCCATGGCACAGGTTTCGACTTCTCACTCGAAGAGGGGCTGCAGCTGCGAGAGCTTGGCTTCCGGCCGGCGACCCCTGACAACGCGCGCCTGGCCAGAGAGGCAGTGCTCGGCAGGTGTTTCCGTCTGGTGCCGATTGAAGGGTTTGATCCGGAGGAGCTGCCTAAAAACCCGATGGCCGAACTCCTGCAGATCCTGGATCCCGGTCTGGTTTCGGATACCCGCGTCAATCCCGTGATTGAGGCGGACAAGACCCTGAGGTCGGCCTGCCGTGAGATGGCACGGGCAAACGCCCTGGAGATGCCGGAGAGATTTACCGATCATCTGGCGGCTCTTGGCTTCATGCCGGTTCGGGCCGATGCGGGTGACCCGGAGGCGGATTGCCAGCCAGCGCTTTAGGCGAGGGCGTTCCGCAAACGCAGGTCCGAACCTTCCGGACAGAGATGTGGATAAGCAAACGCCGGTCATCGAGTGATGGCCGGCGTTCTCGTATCCTGCGAAAAAATGAAACAGAGGTAATTTATGACAGGTCTCTCTCGCCGTAAATTCGTCATGGGCGGCGGCGCCGCGCTCGTGACCGCGCTGTGCCCGATGGCTGCTTCCGCAGGATCAAAACCGATCTACCAGGGCGACGTGGCTTATATCCAAGTCCGTAAGGCCATCCGGTCTCTGGATCTGATCGGCAGGGATCAAAAGATCCTGAAAAGCTACCGTGTCCAGCTTGGCCGCTCGCCGCACGGGCACAAGCGTTTTCAGGGGGACAACAAGACTCCTGAGGGCGGCTACACCATCAACAGGAAAAATCCGCATTCCAAATTCCATCTGTCCCTGGGTGTCAGTTACCCCAACAGGGAGGATCGGGGATACGCGGCCTCCCGCGGCCGCTCGCCGGGAGGGGACATCTTCGTTCATGGTCAGCCCAATGGCCGGCAGGGCACCTACGCCCATGATTGGACGCGTGGATGCATCGCAGTGTCCAACCGGGACATGGATGAGCTGTTCCGGGTCATCAGGGTTGGATGCCCCATTCATATTTTTGCCTGACCGCGGCCCTTAGAGCCGCAGCACAGGGTTGCGCAGAGCGGGTGTCTTCCAGATCTCGCGCTCTTCAAGTGTCAGGGCGTTCCCGACCACTACGGTGGCCGGGATGTTCCAGAGCGACAACTGGATATAGGTCATCAGGGCCGCGGTGCGGTCGACGTCGATGGCATGGGCGCTCATCACCTTGGCGGGATTGTAGCCACGGCGCAGAATTGCGTCTGCCACCGCCAGCACCATGCCGCCGGCGCCGCAGGCCGGTTCGGAGACAGAAACCGGATCTCCCCGGCTGAGCTTTTCATCAAGATCCCCGATGAGCATTTCAGCCATCATCCGGGAGACCTCTGAAGGGGTGAAGAATTGGCCTTTCCAGGCATCGCCAAGCTCCAGGGACATGAAGATCGACCCCAGGACATCGCGCGGCTCAGGCTCCAGCGCTTCAACGAGCAGGGCAAAGAGCCTCTGAAAAGCGGCCCGGTCGTCTGCGGCGTATCGGTTGATGGTGTCCAGGTATTCCTGCTCACGGTCTTGCGCCTTTGGCGGCACGCCATTGTACAGGGCGCAGGCGGCACAGAAAATGAAATCGCGGAACACCTCATGCCTGTGGTGATACCGGGCCGTGGTTCGGAAGAGCTTGGTGAATTCCTTGACCGGCTCCAGAATGACGGTCTTGTTCGTTCGGATAGGCGACAGCTTGTTCAAGGCGATCCCTCTTTGACTGAGGTTGGCGGGGCATGCCCCTATGGAATAATCACCTTGATGGTGTGAGAATATGCGAAAAAAAATATTAATCAAGAAAAATGCAGTGCCATGTTTTCGCAAATCCCAAGTAACATCGGCCGGCGCTGATAGATCATCTTGGGGAGCATTCTCATGAAATATGCCGATGGCTTTGTGCTGATGAAGCTGGCTCAGGGAGCCGGGCAGGCAAGCCGCACGTACTGGCCGCCTCAGGATAGTCTCTCGCTGGGGATTTCCGATGCGTTCAGCCCTGAAGACTGGCTGGAGGAGTACACCGCCTCGACCGACCTGAGCCTTCTGATCGACGAAATGCGGGAGGATAAGGACCTGGTCACGACATTGAGGGATGACCCGAAACGATATGGGCAGGACATCGCCATCATGCGCGCGAGGGTCTATGAGGATGGATCCATCGCGCTCTATGGCAAAGCCCGCAAGGGCATTGAGGCAGCAATCGCTGCGGACGAACGGCCCTGCGAAATTCTCCAGGTGGAAAACATCTTTTCTGCTCATTCCATGACGCCGCCGGTTGCGCCGCCAAACTTCGAGGCGGGCCGTCACAGCTGCGAAATCAAAATCAGGATCACTGACCGCGCGGAGTTCCTTGAGCACTTCGGCCTGCCGAAGGATTTCGACGCTGAAACCGCTACGCCCCAGCTCAAGATGTTCTTGCTCGAACCGTTCTCAGCTGAGGAGTTCGGCGCCCGGATGGAGGACGTCCAGGTTGAGGTCACCAAGCGCAAGCTGAAGATTTCGATCACGGCGGAGATCACCGACGCCCGGCTGTTCAATCAGCGGATCTCCCTGGCTGCGCGGCAGTGCGGATTTGACGATGATTACGTCCCCGAGACGGCCGGTGATGCAATTTTCGAGGCCTGGTGCGGCTGCAACGAGAGCCCCAGTCCCGACACTATCGGCCTCGAGATCGAGAATTGGCGGGACGACAGCGCTGAAGAGCGCCTGGTTCCAAGCTTCTGATGACGAGAAAGGTTGAAGGTATGCCCAATCTGATTTTTTGCGAGACTGTGAAAGCCATGAAAGACTGGGAGGCCCAGCTGAGCGATGGCAATCAGCAGCCCCCGTTCATGCTCGAAACCTCCAGCCATATCCCGGGCGCCATCCAGGCGCTGAAGGACGGGCGCGATGTGGTTGCGAATGCTCACACGTCTGCGATCGGCTGGCGTGCCCCGAAAGGCACCACGGTTGTCATTGATGACGGCTTGAGGCTGCCGCAATTCCGCGCGCTTGCATGGCAGTGCAAAGCCCGTGCGGATGGTGCATTCCTGTATCCGCATCAGCTCCGCACCCTGCAAGCGGTGCAGAAGCGGATTGATGATGGGGCGGATCCTGAGCTCTGGCCTTACCAGAGGATGGCTTTGTCCGGTCTCGAAAGAGGTGCAGACCCCGTCCAGTTCGCCGACCGCATGCGTCGCCGCGGCCATGTTCCGGCGGTGCCGGTCACCGTCAATCTCGATGCTGGCAGAATCATGGAGGCCATCAGCAAAAAGCGTCAGGCGCATTTCTCCCAGACCTCCATCGCCGCGATTGTGCCGCGGCATGACCTTGATGAAGGGCTGTCCAAGGCCAACAGCCGCGAGACCTGCGGCAAACTGGTGATTGCTGCAGACCGGGTTGATGCGGCCGTCGCGGAGGAGCTGCTGCGTGCAGACCTGAAAATGGATCAGCCGGACCAGTTACAGACGGCCGTCCTGGCGTTGGCCGAAGGGAGAACGGTTGTCGCCCAGGCAGCTGCGCTGCGGCCAGGCTCCGGGAAGAGGATTCAGGCCGAAATCGAGATGACGGGAAAGGCGGCAAACTGTTCTGGTGCGGCGAGGGTCGCCATTCGGATCTGCCGGGAGGCTTTGTCAAACGCACATGAGGCGGAAGCGGAGCCACGGCCTGCGTAATCAGGCAATTGTGGATAATGCGAAAAACAGAATAGGTATCCGCCTCCGGGCGGGTACTCTGCCTCCTGTAAAGGAGAGCGTCATGCGCAAGATTTGTATCGGCAACGAAGAGACAGTTGTTCCGGAAGAACAGCCGAACCCGGAACTGGCATGGGTCGCAATCGATAGCTTGCTGATCGATGACCGATACCAGCGCCCCTTGGGCAAGTCGAACTGGGCGCGCATCCGTAAGATTGCGTCAGCATTCCGATGGAGCCGGTTTTCTCCGATCCTGGTCTCCCGGGCGGCTGGTGGTGGCTATGCGGTGGTTGACGGGCAGCACCGTGTGCATGCGGCCAAGATGTGCGGTTATCCGGCTGTTCCCACCATGATCGTCCAGATGGATTACCAAGAGCAGGCGCGCTCATTCTCCTGGGTGAATGACCAGGTAACACGGATCTCCACCTTTCACATCTTCAAGGCAGCACTTGCCGCCGGAGATGACTGGGCGGTCCGCTGCCGGGATGCTGTCTCGGAGTCCGGCTGCCGCCTGATGACGGCCAACTCGTCGACCGACAACAAGAAGGCGGGCGAAATCTATGCGATCGCCCTCATCCGCAAGCTGGTTGAACAAGGGCAGGGGAATGTCGTCACCGCCGGGCTGAAGGCTCTGCGGTCATACGATGAGACCGGCCGCGTGCCTCTCTACTCGGCTGTCATTCTGCGGCCCTGGCTGTCCGCGTTGGCGGCAAATGAGCTGTTCCTTGAACTGGACCTGGTTCAGTTTCTGCAAGAGCACGATCCTTACCGGGTACTCAACAAGCTCGATCAGCTTCGCAAAGAAAGCGGAAAGCACGGCAAGACGCCGGCGAAGCTGGAGCGGGACGCCTTTATTACACTGCTGAACGACTTCTCTGTAAAGCCGCGCCGATAAGGGTGCGAAAATCAGATTTCTGCCCTGTGCTCTGTTGCGGCTGCGCTGCTGGCGCAATAATCTGCGAAAAAGGATGTAATGGCTTCCGCTGCCGCTTCTCATCAGAGCGGTTTGGATGATGCCGCAACGGAATATGCAAGAACGGATTGGACGACGAAATGCTGACAGCTGTGGAAATCTGTGCCGGGGCAGGGGGTCAGGCTCTGGGTCTGGAGATGGCCGGTTTCGGCCACGAGGCTTTGGTCGAGATTGAACCGCCTGCGTGTGAGACGCTGCGCCTTAATCGACCCGGCTGGAACGTGGTCGAGATGGACGTGCGCGGATTTGATGCGCGGCCCTACGCGGGAGCGGACCTCGTCGCTGGCGGTGTTCCGTGCCCGCCGTTTTCGAAGGCTGGCCAGCAGCTGGGCAGTCAGGATGAACGGGATCTGTTCCCGGAAGCCCTGCGCATCGTCAATGAGGTCAGGCCGAAGGCGGTGATGATCGAAAATGTCCGCGGGCTGCTGGATCCGGTTTTTGCGGCCTATCGTGAAAGCATTGAAGCCGAACTTACAAGTCTCGGGTACAGCTGCGGCTGGAAGCTGTTCAATGCGTCAGACTTTGGCGTTTCTCAGCTGCGGCCGCGCGTGGTCTGCGTTGCGCTTCAGGCCTCGTATTGGGATCACTTTTCGTGGCCGGACCGGTCCGACACACCGCCGGCAACGGTCGGCGAGCTGCTGTATGATCTGATGTCGGACAACGGATGGGAAGGCGCGGCCGCCTGGCGCGACCAGGCGGCAGGCATTGCGCCGACACTCGTTGGCGGCAGCAAGAAGCATGGCGGCCCGGATCTCGGGCCGACGCGGGCAAAGCGGGCCTGGGCGGAGCTGGGTGTCGATGGCCGGGGCATCTGGGATCAGGCGCCGGGACCGGGCTTTGATGGCATGCCGCGTCTGACCACGCGCATGGCGGCCCGGATCCAGGGGTTCCCGGATGCATGGCAGTTTGCAGGCCGCAAGACCGCGGCCTACCGCCAGATCGGCAACGCTTTCCCGCCATTGTTTGCCGCCGCGGTCGGCAAGCAGATCGCCCAGGCTCTGCGCCTGGGAGCGAAGGCGCGTATCGCGGCCTGATCAGGCTATGGGTTTTCGCCAGACCCTTGCAAGATGCGAGAAACCGAAATCATGCGGAGAGTGAAGATATGACCGGCGCGTTGCGGAAGATGACCTTCGAGGTCGAGACCGAGTTGGAACTGACTGATGATCAGAATGAACGCGTTGCCGCAATGGTCATGGGTGACGGTCAGGTTGATCACAGGGGCGGCTATGTCGACGAGGTGACCGGCCAGACGCACCAGCTCTCGAAGGTCCATTTCACCTGCAATCCGGACATGGCCGTCTATGGCTCGGACACAACGATCTGCGGTATCGACGGCATGCAGCTCGACAAAACCGTGCATGTCGTGCTGGAAGATGAAGCTGGAAATCGCACCGGCCTCAAGGCCGCCAGTGGCAAGATCAAAGCGAGCTGGCATTTCGGCGTCCTGTTCGAGGTTGACGGGGGTGTCTGGTTCAGTGGCAGAGACAACGTGGACGGCAGCTCCCGGGAGGGCCCGCAGACGACAGCGGCTTCCCCGATTTTGCGCCGGGTTGCGGACAGCTTCACTGATCGTCCAGGCACAGAGCCGATGAGCCTGCGGGAGCATCTGCCTGCGGAAGGCGAGTTCTGGATTTCAGATGAGGATGAGCCGCATGTGGTGAGCGTGCCCTGGTGGGGCAGCTACGCGGACGAGCCGGAAGCGGGCGACACATACCCGGGCCGTTCAGAGCTGCGTGCGGCAGAGCAAGCCGAGCTGGAGGGCATGGTCGAGCGGGTGAGGGCTCTCAAGGCAGATATCTCGCCGGTCATGTGAACAAGACCAAGAACTTACTCATAAACCGCCAACGAAATTCAGGAAAAGCAATATGATCGATATCAAACTCGCATCCGCCCTTGTGGCAGCATTCATTTCTACCACCTCCCTTGCCTCAGCTGGTGAGAACCTCGTGTCAGCCAGCTCAGAGGTCCACTATAACAACGGCAAAATGGACGGTCTTGAATCAGTTTCGATCGACAATATCGAGCTTGATCACGATAAACTGACGGTCATTGTCGAGGGGGCTGTCTTCAGTTCAATCAGCCGACGAAAGGCTTCATGTCACTACGTGCTCCGAGAAGGCGGAGAGCTGCTTCATAGTAAGGCATACGTCATCTCTGAAGGCTTTTTGTTTGACGAGAAAGAGCCCGCGCATCCGGATGAGGCGGACTTTATCTGCCGCGAGTATCAAAAGGCCGCCTTTCCAAGGGGATTGGATTCCGCATTTCTGACATCTGCTCAAGTTGCAGAGCAGATAGACGCTGCGCAAGATGATGAGCTTTCAGCAATTATTGGCTCCGTATATCCAGCAGAAAACATGTATGCTGCACATCCGGTAACGTTACATCTGCCTCAGGCGCAGGTTTCGATTCACATTCGCTGTCTAACAAGTTCCAAACGAATTACTGTGAGCGACGGAGAACGCGTATTTGGCGGCAAACTTCCTCTCCGTGCTACAGAAAAAATTTGCAACTATCTGTATAAGACTGACGAGAGAAAGGGTGCGTGATTGCTCCAAGGGCCTGCATCTTCTGCAGCTGGGCAGTTAAGTGCCGCTTCAGGTCGGTTCGGATTTCAGATCTTCGCCGTCTTCAATGATCTCCATGCGGTCCGCCGGAAAGGGGCGCAGGAGCTTTGCCGCTTCCTCCGGCGTGCCGTTCAGCCAGGCGGTCCAATCCGCCTGATCGAGGATGACCGGCATCCGGTCCGGGTGAATCTGCTTTACCAGCGCATTCGGGGTCGTCGTGAGCATCGAGTAGGTCTCGATGGCGCCGTCGCCCTTGCCGTAGCCGGATTTGCTTTCGCGCCAAATTCCGGCGAAGCAGAACGGGCTGCGGCCGTCCACTCCAAACCAATGGTAGACGGCGGGGTTGCGGCCCTTGGCTTCGCAAAAGCTCGTGGCCGGTATCAGGCACCGCCTCTCCTCGAAAGATGCCTTCCAGAAGCGCGAGGTCTGAACTTTGTCATCCCGGGCGTTGTTGACCGCTTTCGGCAGGATGGGCTTGCCGGTCTTCTTTGATTTCTGCGGCAGGATGAACCCCCAGCCCATCTCGACAAGTTCCGGCTCCTCGGCCGCGTCCAAACGAAGGACGGGTCCGGGATACTTGGGAAAGATCGCACGGCGCGGTTCCGCGTTTCCAAGCCGGTCCCGCTCCCGCGGCAGCTCGAACAGCTTTCGCATCAGGTCCTGCGTTGAGGTGTTGGCATAAAGGTTGCACATGCGCCCCACCATAGGCGGGATCTGCAGTCCTGTTAACCGCGGGCATGGATCTCTACGGCGCATCGGTTAGCCTGTGCCCGAACCACAAATCAAAGCGCCGGTGAAATCATGAAATCGATCCTCCTGGACGTGCAGGGCAAGCCTGCCAGCTTTTTGGAGCGCAACATTGCCGGGGCGCCCTTTCCGGAAAAATGGCTGCAAGATCTGATCTTTGAAAACCCGGCTGTCCTTCCGATGGAGGAGATCGATCCGGGCGCCGGAGAGGTGGTGCCGATCGCGCGGGAGCTGGGGTTGCCCTCCGCCTCCGGACGCGTGTTTCTCGATATGCTTGCCGTGACCCCGCGCGGCCGCCTGGTGCTGGTTGAATGCAAGCTCTGGCGCAATCCTCAGGCGCGCCGGGAGGTCATTGCCCAGATCCTGGAATATGCCGCATTGCTGCGGCGCTGGAGCTACGCGGATCTCACCGCATATCTGAAGGCGCACCGGGGCTATGCCGGTGAAAATCCGATCTACGCCAAGGCGGCGGCCTGTGGCGGCTGCTTGCAAGAGGCAGCCTTTACGGACGCGGTGTCCCGGAGCCTGCGCAATGGAGACTTCGATCTCATCGTGGCCGGAGACGGGATGCGGGAAGACGTTGACGCTATTGCCGGGCACTTGCGGGGGCAGGGGGCGCGTCTTGCCCTGGTTGAGTTTCAGATTTGGACCGGCGCTGGGGGTGAGAGGCTTGTTGTGCCTAGCATTCCCTTTCGGACTGAGGTCCATCGGCAGACCGTTCTGGTGGCGCCGGATGGGGCGGCCGTTGAGGTTCAAAGCGGTGAAGCGGATGCTGTAGAGGCGATTTCGAACCCGGAGGCCGCAAGCCGCCGCGCCGTGAACAGGGCCTTTTGGCAGCGCTACATCGACACGGCCGTTTTCGACCACCCGGATCAGCCCGCACCGCGGCACGGCGGGGACAATTGGGTCCGGCTGCCATTGCCCGGCGAGGCGGGTTTGACTGCATACCGAAGCACCGGGAATGGTCACATCGGCTTCTTCCTGTCCGGCAAGGGGGCAGGGGAGGTCTACGCTCTCCTCGCTTGTGAAGAGGAGGATCTGCGTTCAGATACGGGGCTTTCGGGTTTGCGCTTTCACACTTTCGGAATGCCTGATCAGCGGGACACGATCGGCTACGAGGTCAGGCTTGAAGACTTTTCTGATGAGCAGGACCAGCTGGACTGGCTGCTTGATGTCGGCAACCGGCTCATAAATGCGATCCGGCCGCGCCTGGCGGGGCTGGCAGAAAATTAAATGCCCGCACGTCTTCTGGCTGCGCCGCAGAGTCCTGACATTTCGGCTGAACTCCATTATATTGATTTCATGGAGAACTCTATGACCAGGTTTGAGGCGATTTTGGATCAGCGAAGGCAGTATCGCCTTCAGGCGGCAACATCCGCCTGGAAGCGGATTCATTCAGCCTTGACGCGCGCGGGGATCGATCACCGGCTGTTTGGCTCCCTGGAAAAAGGCGATTTCCGGGAGCATTCAGATATCGATCTGATGATCCTTGGAAATCTAAGCCCTGACTGTCGGCAAAAAGCCCGCAAGATAGCTGAAGCGGCGGCTGCGGAAGCCAAAATCGGTTTGGACCTGTTCTTTGAGCAGGATCTCTCGGAAAGCACGGTGGAGGCTATTCTTGAGCATTGAATTCGCTTCGCCGCCATTGCTTGCAGCGACCAAGAAGATCAATGGAGCTCAGAGCGAAATGGGCCGGCTTGATGAATTTCTTGCGTTGAAGCCGTTTGACACTGAGGTCGCGCCCTTGCGATGGGCCGCGATTACGACTGTCGCCACAGCTCTGCATAATATCTACAACGGTATGGAAGACGTCATGAAAGTGGTCTGCCGTGATGTTGATGGATTTGTGCCGGGAGGCGGGTCATCTCACCAGGATATTCTCGATCAGGTGGCCTCTCCACGGAAGGGCATTCGGCCCGCTCTGGTTTCTGAAGAATGGTACCCGGACGTCAACGAGCTTCGTGCATTCAGACATGTGGTCAACCACAACTATGCAAATGAGTTGCGCGAGGATCTGGTGACTGCCAACCTCGAGCGAATGAGGGACGTGTTTCCAAAGTTCCTGGAGGCACTTCAGGAGCTGGATGACTTCCTCTCCAGTCCGGCGCCGTCCGCACTGGATCCTTTCGAGAAATAGATGGGGATGCCGGCCTGTCAGGGCCGGAATTGCTCAGATCGGCCGCTTCAAGATTTCGGCGAGCGCGGCTTGAAACACGGCGGCGCTTTCCGGATCTCTCAAGCCCCAATAAACATGCCGAGCGCCGCTCTCCTTGCGCAGGAAGCCGTGCCGCTCCAGCACCTCGGCACCGCTGGTGCCCTCGACGAGCAGCTTGGAGATGTACCATTCGCCAGTCGACCGGTTGAAGCCCCCAGCCTTCTGGTCCCGGTAATGGATAGTGATCTGCATGCGCAGCGGCGTTACCCGGAACTCCGGCTGCCCGTCCAGGCGCCGGAAGAAGTCCGCAACGGCCACCGGCACCTCATTCAGAGCGTCTTCAAGCGAAACGCGCGCGGTCAGGTCATTCGCCATGCGGGAGAATCCTTTCAGTTCGAAGCACACAGTGGGCCACGGGAGAGGAGCATGCCGGGCGCGCAGCGTCCAGCGCGGAGAATTTCGAATTTGCCCGTCCTCGCAATCGCCTCAGGACGAGCGTTACGCAGGTTCGGCGTCCCGGCTCACATGTCCGGCGCAGGAGCGCTCTCCTCCTTGCTTTCGAGCCAGTTCTGGTAGTCCCATTTAATGCAGGTAAAGCTCATCCCATCAAAGAAGCCCTGCATCGTTTGAAGATCACCCCGGCCTTCAAGCAGATCCAAACCGCCATGGGCATCAAAATAGCTGAAGATCGCCACCCGGCATGCGGCCGCGAAGGGGCTTGGAGCGAAGGGATCATCATGATTTTCGGGTTCAGGCTTATCTGGAATTGGGGGGAGGTCAATTCCGGCGCGGCGCAGCCGAAGCCAGATTTTACGGGAGGTGTTGTTTCCGTCCCGATCGCTTCTTCTTGACCGGGCGAGTCCGTGAAGACTAATTGCGATTTCAATCTCGATCGACTTGATCGGGTCGCGGTAACTGCCAAGCTTCACAACGGGTTTCATGACCGTATTAAAGGCGCCGCAGCGGGTGCAGCGGCAGCCGCCGTTCGTGTATCCGCGCCGGCCCCACTGATGCTGGCAGGCGGCTTCTTTCTGAAAACGCCGGAAAGCATTGTTTTCCGCCTCCTCAATGGTGGCTCCCTCGCCGCGGATGAAGCCGCCGCTCTTGGGGAACGCCTCGAAGAAAGCGGTTTGACGCGGACCCTTTTTCTCGCCGAGCACGATCCCCGATCCGCCCCATTGGACTTTGCAGTCGTCAGGCCAGTCCTTGCGCAGATGGGCGAGATGGTCCTTGTCTTTCCAGCGATGCTGAGAGGCGATAATGGGCATGGTTCAGGCTTCCTGGCTTGTTTCTGTTTCGGCAAGGTCCGTGGAGTGCCTGCGCATCTCTTCCTTTGCGAACTGGAGGTAGGCCTCCGCATGGCTGACAGCCTCATCGAGGGAAGCAAAGCGCGTCCGGGCAAGGAAGCTCTCGCTGCGGCTGGACGGGAAGGGCTCCAGCTCACGCTCGAAATCGGTATTGATGCAGCAGCGCGAGGCGGTGCATACAGCCCAGCTGTCAGGCCCGCGGCGCTCGACGTAGATGTCTGCACCGATATGGAACCGGCAGGCAAGGGCAAGCAGTTCTTCCGGCGTCCGCGTCATGGTCTGGCTCCTTCAAGATAGTCCGGTTCAAAATTCGCATACCGAGTGATGGCGTCGCCGCCAAATACCGGCCGCAGCTGCAGGTCCGCATCCACTGACCACAGGCCATGCACCTCTGCGGCCATGACCGGTTCTCTTTTGCGTGCCAGCTTCTCAATCGCCGCATCGGGCAGGGGATCCTTCCTGCCGCGGTTGCGTGAGATGGCGATACTGGCCGGAACATCAATCGAAACGGCGTCAACACGGGCATCATACCCGCGGGACAGCCCGATGATCTTCTGCCGAAGTTGCGCCGTGATACCGGTCGTGTTCCAGACGAAGTCCTGCCCCGCGCGCAGATGCGACCTTGCGGCCTCGATGCCGGCCTGGATCAGGCGGCCCTGATTGTCTGTTGCCGAGATCCCCATCTCTTTGCGAAGCGCGTCCAGGGAGATCACTGGCATATGCCCGAAATGCTGCGCGATCGCGGTGTCTTTTCCCGACCCGGGAAGTCCCGACATGATGATGACGCGCGATCCGCCGGGTTCTTGCGGCGTGAAGAACGGGGAGTCATCCGGGTCGCCTGCCAGATAGCGGCGCCGGGCGACGTCCGACTGGAACGGCCAAGGCTCCGTCAGCAGATCGGCGCCTGCATTCGCGTTTGCCTCCTCGATGAACATGCGCAGCAGCTCCAGGTTGTCGTCCGCGCCATCCCTGGAAAGGCAAATGCGCCCATCCTGATCGGCGCGGCACAGGCGCAGCAGGTCGTCCCAGTTTGCGTGATGCAGCTCATGCCCCAGTTCAACAACACGCTGCAGAGTATTGCGCTGGCTTAGGAGGTGGGTCGGCCGCTGGTGCCAGAAAACAAGCGTGTGGACATCACGCGCTTTCAACAGATCATAGCCAGCGTCCACGAGGGCCTGCCACGCAATACGGGCGCCCCGGGACGCATGGCCCGGCTGCCGCACGCGTTCGCGTTGCTGCTCTTCGTCCCAGATGATTTCGGTGGTCATCGGCTTTGCGATGTCATGGAACCACGCCGCCAGGCGCAGGACCTCCCGGTGGTCGCCGGGCAGATCCTGAAAGCCGTCACTGGCTTCCAGAGCCTCGGCGACCATGCAGGTGTGAACCCAAGGATCTCCCTCGGCATGATAAACGGCGTCATGCGGACAGCCGATCATAGCGGCTGCCCAGGGAAAATCTCTTGCCATCTGATCCGGATCGGCCGGACCGGCCAGAATGTGATCGAGCCAAGCCGTCACGGTTTCACCTCTTCGGTATTGGGGGTTCAAGCAGGGGAGGGGGCGTTATCCTGCTGCTTCAGAAGGTCAGCCAAAGATGGGCCAGCGGGGCAAACATGCAGCAGATCGAGCCGCTCGAAGACACGTTCATCGAAGCTTGAAACAGCCCCTGAAAACAGCCTCTTGGCATCTGCTGGGGATTCGATCATCAGCGCCTTGTCACGGGCGGCCGTAGGGCTCGAGGCATAGAATTTCTGCAACCCGGAAAAGCCTTCACCATCCGGCCGTTTGCGGACGATATAGTAGGCATGCTTGTCCATGGTCTCAGCTTCGCGCTCATGCAATAACTCAAGCTTTTCGGTAAGCCGCTCAAGGGGTTTGCTCCAGCTCGTGTAGCTGGTGTTGCTGCGAATGCCTGCCGCGGAGAACTCGACGTCTTCTGCTTGCGCCTTAGCTTCGCTGCGGGCGACATAAAGCTCGATGCTGGCTTCAATGCGAAAGGGGAATGCCCCGGGCGGAAGGGATGCTTTCAAACGGTCTGCAGCCTTGGCAAGTGCGGCCCGCACATCCGGCCGGGCCATCTGATCTTCATGGAAGTCCCTGAAGCGGCCGTCTTCTTCATCCGGCCGCAACAGAACAAGTCCTTTATCGATTTCCACCGCGAAGCGGCGCAATCTTCGCGCATGGGGATGCTGCTCATAGCGCGCCTTTACAGCGCCGCACAGAATTTTCAGGATCAGATTAACTGATGCTTCCGCCTGCATTGGGTGTACCTCTGGTTTTCTCAGCTAAGTGTAGGCGATCGGGGTGAAAGCCCAATCTCCGAAATCCGCTGACCTTCCGACGGCATCGGGCCACCCTCACGCACGCACAGCATGCGCAGCACGAAGATATGGCCCGGATCACCAGCGGTCATGACGCAGGCGCTGAACCGGAAGGCACATTCCGGATCGATTTCCTTTCTGCCCGCGGACATCAGGATTCCGGCGCCTTGCCCTTCAAGCCCCTCGAAGACATTTGGCTGCAGAATGAAGAGGCCGCCGGCCTTATCAACAAGCCGGCCGAGAACCTTCCTCAGGACGTCAGGCTCCAATGCTGAGATCACCTCAATGGCCTCCGCGAAGTCTTCTGTGTTTGGTTCCAGGTAGCGGGCGCGGCAGAATTCGGTGAAGAGATTGATCTCCTCTTCCCCATCGGTGTCGGTGCGCCAATGGGCTTGGCAGCCCTCATCCTTGTCCGTGCGCAGATGATCAGCGGCTGCCAGCGTAAACGCATTGGCCAGGAGATCGTTTCCGATATTGTCGAGAATATCCTGGGAGCGATAGAGGATGTCCGGGGTTTTGACCGCAAGGCGTGCAATCAGCTGACCGATCAGAATGGAATTCCCACTGGCTCCGAGGACTTCTTCTGCAATTTCCGGCGACACGGCACTGCTCCTGCTGCGCGCCAAACGGGATATCTGGCGTCCTCCCGGCAGTATGCGAAAAAAAATAATCAAGGGCAAGGTGGGCGTTTTCGCACTTTTGATTTTCCGGTCCGTTTCCTATGCTCATCAAGAATAATTTCGAGGCGATGCGATGCTTACTTTCCTGCCGTTCCCTCCCGCGCTTGCGGAAGTGTCTGCGAAAAATGCCAGAACGTCTTGCGAAAGCAAGATGGGGCAAGGGGACCACATGATCCCGGGTGTCGCTGCATATCGTTTGCCGGACGGCTCGCTGCGTCAGGCTCATGATCTCTATGCGCCAATGTACCCGGCCGGGGCGACGCCAGGGATTGCAACATTGAACTGCCGTATGCGCCACTATGCGAACGAGACTTCGGGCTATGACATCACCGTGCAGGACTTTGTTCCGGCTGCGGAGATGCTGCGGGACAACCCGGTGCATGACCCGGAGCGGACTGCTGACGTCATGGACAGCCTCGCTGTTGCGCATGTGCGGATCGGCGGCGAAAGCGGTTTCCTCTGGGCGTTGGATGAAGATCAGATGGCCGCCTGGGTGGATGCGCTGCCGAAGCATGCCCAAATCACACGGGCCGTCCTGAGCCGGCACGGGTTGGGTGAAGGGCAGGTGGCGTCCGCAGCCTTCATGGTCATGACTGCAGGGGGTACTGAAATCCACGTCGGCGCAAACGCGGATACGCTGGCTGACGGGCTGCGCGAACGTTTTTACTTTATTGACCTGAATGGCCTTCAGGGTGAGGACGTGATTGGCAAGATTGCCGGGTATGGCCGTGAGCGGAATTGGTCCGTCGACAGCCAGGTGCTCTTGAAGCGTGATGCGGCGGCCCATGGGCCGGGTTGCGGCTGCGCATCCTGCATGGTCCGTTCCGGAAATGACTGGCTGAAGGAGATCATCGGCACGGTTCCCGCGGGTGCCCTAATGCGGCCTTTGCAGAACATCTCCATTGCGATGATCGAAAACGCCGGCCAGCCGATCCTCCTCACATACGGCAGCAGTCCGGCCTTTGCATTTCAACAGGCCTCAGACCTCTTGCAGGAAATGATGCTGAGCGGGCAGGCTCCCTCAGTGGTCATCGCTGACGGCATCGCAGCTCTGCCCTATGGCGGGCAGCTGAGGCATCTCGCAGTCCTTTTTGATGATGCCCTCCAGGATCCGATGGCGCCTATGGCTTTTGCCTCCGGCACGGATCGCAATCTGGCATCTCTGATCCGGCAAAACCTTGAGGGTCTTGTGGACGAAGCCGCAATGGCCGGGGTGCGGGACATGATCGATCTGGCAGACGCGCTGGCGGAGACCGGCCGGTTCCGCGTGGTGCGGATGGAAACAGGCGAGCTGGCTGAGCGTCTTGCAGTCGCCCGCAGCGCTGATGATGAATGTCCGGAAATTTGAGATGATTACCATTAAACGCATCTACGAGTTTCTCTCGCCGCTCGACGCGCTTGCTGCCAAAATCCCTCTGGCCGAGGGTTTTGCGGCCATTAATGGCCTTCGCGACCGGATTGCGGTGGATGTCGAGGCCGCGCTCGCTGCGCGCAGCGCGCGCAAGCTCGGCAAAATTCCGAACCTGGAGGGGCGGGAGTTCCCGGAGGCTGAAGACTGGAACCGCTTTGCCGCGGGCGGTGATTTGACGGATGGCGCCAAGACCATCCTCAACGCGGTTGCCGGCCATCAGGTCAAATCGAAGCTTGTTCAAGCATTGCTGTCCTGCGGAGATGATGAGGGCATCATCGATATGGCCGCCTTTCAGGCCCGGATCGAAGATACGGCGGCAGGTATTTTCCAGCACCTCTGCCATCCATTGGCGCATACCACCGGCGGCATCCAGATTGGTTTGAGCACCCCAATGTTCAAGGATAATGCCAACCTTTCGCCAGCTGGTCACCCGGACAATCTGCTGGTCAGAATTGATGGGTGGAAGGATCTGGATCTTCTGGTCAAACGCAAGGGACTGGGCTGGCAGAACGCTGGCTATGTCAATGCCCTGAAGGCGCGCGTTCCGGTTGCCGAAATGCCGCTCGATAGATTCATCGGCCGTGCTCATCCCATTATCGTTGAAGACCAAAACTTCGGGCCTGCAGAGCAGGAAATGATCGACTTCACGCGGGATGGATTGCTCCGCATGCGGATGGATCTGGATCTCTATCAAGAATTCCGCGACGGCGGCCCTTTGATTTTCGCAGACGTTCGGGAATTCCAGGTTCCTGGCTATCCGGATTTCCGGTTTTTCGCCCAGGCACCCGACCTCATGATGGCTCGCCTTGCGATCCTTGATGCGGGGACCCTCAAGCTTGCAGGAGGGTGCGTCAGGGGCACACCCTACGTCGAGGAGGCCTGGCGGGGGCGGGGCCTTGGCAAGGCGATGCATAAGGCCGACCGCCAGGAGGCGCTCGGTCTTTTCATGCCGTCACACTTTTCGCGCTCAGGATATGAGGCCCGCCGGGCCTTTCATCGCGATGAGGTTGTCGCGGCATATGAGGCGGGGCGGAAAGTTCACCCTGACAACCTCGAGAGATACCAGGATCTGCTTCATCTTGAGAGCGCCCCGCAAATGGACATGAGCTAAGGAATGCGAAAATGAGTTACAAGCTTCACTACGCAATGCTGCTTGAGGTCAAGGGCATGATTGACCGCGGCGGCGTCGGATTCACTGCGGAGAAAGCCGCTGCGGCCCTGCGGGAGATGGCGGACCGTGTGGAAGCGCAGCCGGACAAGCTGAAAGAGATCTTCGGGTCACCGCTTGGCGCCGAGGTCGAGGATCGTTGGGTTTTGAGGTCCGCAACCCGTTCCAATGTCATCCGCAAGGCGGCCGGCGGCTGGGTTGAGGTTGATGCGCAGGATATCGATCTGGAGGACACGCTCCATTCCAGCGTCATTGCAGAGCGAAACCTGAACCCTGGGCCTGATGGGCTCTGGTCCCGCCCGGAAGATATTTTCGGGCGCCCCGTTCTGGCCCGGCTGCGCCTTGATAACGGAGAGTTCGCAGGCCAGCTCGACATGCGCGAATGGTTTGCTGTCGCCGACGAGGAGGACATCGCATACTGCATCGAGCGGGGATGGGACTTCACCGAAAAGGTCGGTGAGGCGGATCCGGAAGAGGTGATCAATTGGTCCCACAATCCGTTGGCATATGATGCCAACCTTGAGCGACTGAACTCTCAAGGCATTGCCCACACCACAGCGATCGAAGCGGATCAGCTGCCGTTTGCGATCGCCTACCTCGATGAGCTGCGCCCCGGCTTTATCGACCGCATTGGCGCCCGCCCGTCAGAGGATGCGGGGATGGAGCCATGAGTGAGAGCCGCAGGAAAGGGATCTCGATCACGCGCCGGGATGGCAGTACCACATTCATGCCGGACCTCGGGAAGAGCGAGCAGCAAGACCTGATGCGCGAAGCTGGTCTTGGCAAGCTGGTGGACGGCGATGCCAGGATGAACCCGATGGATCTTCTGGACGGGCTCATGAAATTTGAGCAGCTCGCCGGTATCGAGCATACCGATGCGCCGGCGGAAGACGCTTTTGATCTTCCTGATGATCCGCAGAGTGATGACGGTATGGAACCCTGACATGAGCGGACCAGGCTGGCCGCCGGGCTTCCACTGCCTTGAGTGCGGCGCGAAGGAGGTGGCAAAAGTATCCGGAAAAGAGGTCTATCCAGGCCGGCCGGATCTCCATGACCTCCCGATGCACCTGTGCAGCTGCGGCGCATATTGCGGCTGCCATCCGGGAACGGATGTGCCGCTGGGCTATCCCAGCGGTGCAGAAACCCGTCGTGCCCGCATGCTTCTCCACAAGCATATGATCGAACCGATCTCTCTGCAGGCGGGCCGGAAGAAGCGCAACAAAGTCCGCACCGGTCTCTACCGGTTCCTTTCCAGCGCGATGGGCATGCCGCGGGAGCAGACCCACACCGGCATGTTCTCGGTCGAGCAATGCCGTGAGGCCTGGCGCCACCTGCGCGGGGTGAGCGCGAATGACCTTCTGGAAGGCCGCTGGAAGACACCAAACCCCACTGCGGCTGAAGCCAGCCCCAATCTGGAGATCTGACCCATGTTTAAACCCTACGATCCGCCTCGCGAGCCGCTTTTCGATGTCGAGATCCTGCGTCGGCACATCACCGCGGACTGGCTCAAGGCCCGGATCAATGAGGCCATGGCCATTCACGAGGCCGGTGAGAAGACACACTTCTATGACCGGCCACCGACCGCAGCGGAGCTTGGCACCGATGAGGCGCTGGAGCGTGCGCTGCCGCATCCCGCGAACCACAAGGCTCTTCAGGAGAAGATCGCCGATATCCTGTGCGACCTGCAGGCCGAAGGGCTGCTAAATCCCATTCCGCATGGCGCGGATCGGAATGTGCGAGAAGCTGTGGAGTGGAATGGGCTCGTCGCCCATGGACGAGAGGGTGTCAGCCAATATGGTTGGCGGGATGTGATGAACACGCCCATGGCGCGCGCCATCGGGGAAACCATCTGGTCTGGAGGCTACGATGCAATCCGGGAGGCCCGCGAGGCGGCCGGGTTTGACCGTAATTCCGCCGACAAGCCTTCTGATCGTGTTGCCGGCAAGGCATTGATGGAGTGCAACAATGCGCTGATCGACAAGGTGGTTGCCAGCTGTATCGCCAAAATGGAAGGCTGTGCCACCGGTGTGCTGCGTTATTTCCAGATTGGCGGTGATGCGCCCTGGTGCCCCAAGACGGACGCGCGCCTCAATTGGGTCGAGGGGGAGCTTCTCTCGCCAGCCCTGGGTGTTTGGCATCATGGCGGCTGGAATGCCGACAAGTCGAAGCGGACACCATCACGTTTCGAGCTGATCGGCCCCTTCGATGGCCCCAAGCCCATCCGGCACGTCGAGTTCAAGTCGCCGTCCGGCACGATCCTCATAGCGGATTGGTTCCGCATCCCTGGATTCAACGAGGGGGTCAAGGACGACGCGGTGCTTGGACCGAGCATCAATTCCGCCCTCGGCGTCGACAATCGGACTCAGGATCATTACGAGCGCCTGGGACTGCTGCGGGTCCACACCACGAACTCCTCTCCGCGGGTCAGCCGTGACGGTGACCTGATCCGCATCGGTTATTTCGATGAGGACAGCGAGGATCTTTGGGTCGATGACCCCGACGCTGAGTACGGTCAGCGTTTCCTTGCTGAAAAGGTGCCTGATGAGATCGGTCGCGTCTGCTGCGATCTTTGGGATGTCACCTTCGCTGATCGCGAGATCCTGGCCGATATCCTTGTTGCCGGCGGCGAGGCGATCGCGGCGAATGGCGGCATCGGGGACCGGGGTCGGGAGGTGGAAGGCGCGCCACTCACGCGAGAGGAGGCCCTCGCGCTGCTCGATGCATATGAGAAAGAGCATGATGTTGTCCGGCTCGAAGTGGAGCCCGGCGCAAGCCTCCATCTCTACATGGCCACCGGCAACAGGGTGTCGCAGTTTCATGAACACTTCCGCAGTCCTGACGTCAGCCGCCATGATTGGCTCGAGGATATGTTCATCCTCTCTCCGCGCGCGCTGAATGTTGCCGCGGAACTTGTCGATGCGGCGGACTGGGTTTGGCCTGAACGCTATTGCTGCAGCCACAACGAGGAGATCGAGCCATGAAGGGCGAACCCAAAGATAAGCCTTCCGAAGAGCGGCTCTATGCGGTCATGACCGACAACCCCCGCAACTTCGGGAAAACGCGACTGGCCCGCAAGGCCCCGGTCCGTTCCCGGGAAACAGGTTTCTGGACAGAGGTCCACCCGGATGAGGTCTGGCTCACGGATCGAAAAACTGCCGAAGAGATCGTATCCCGCCTTGTTCATAACAACCCGCGCGTCGTGCGGGCCGAAAAGGCCATTTCCATTATCCAGGCGCAGCTGGAAGCCGTCACGCCAGCGCCTGTGCAGGAGGCGCCGGACAGCGAGTTCGAGCCATAATCGTAAACCGTATTTCATTTTCGCAAAACGTTGGTAGTCTGCCGGGAAGCAGAACGTAAGGAACAGCAATGGCCCGCAAAGTCATTTTCATCCGCGGTCCTCAGGGGGCAGGCAAGTCAACGCTCATGCGGCGAGCTGGACTGGAGGGTTTCAACATCTCCATGGACAAGATCCGCAATGTGCTGGGCGGGGACATGCTGAATCCGGACGGGCAATTTGTCCCGAACCATGAATATGAGCCGCTGGCTTTTGACGTGTTCCAGGACAGCATGAAGCGGCGCATTGCGCGGGGCGAAGTTGTCTGCATCGACGGCACCCTGGCAAACGGTTCACAGCTCTACGAGCATTGGAGCCAGTTCGAGCAGGGCGGATATTCGGGCCTGGTCATCGACCTCTATGGTTTCGATGACACGCTCCGGATGCAGCGCAACATGGCCCGGCCTGAGCGTGAGCGCGTTCCGGAAAGCAGCGTGGCCAGGATGAAGGCCATGGCCGATGAAGTGCCAATGCCGCCGGTGATGCGCGAAAATCCCAAAGTGGAATTTTTCAATCCCACGGATGACGATGGCATCGATGCGGCACTTGCAGAAATCGGCCGCTTCCTCGCGGACCCGCGCTGCTCACGGGATCTGTCCCGCTATGACCGCGTGGTCCATATCGGCGATATTCAGGGGTGCCACGCGCCTCTGCTCGATCCGCGCTCACCGCTGAAGGACGGGCTGGACCCTCGGACCTTCTATATTTTCCACGGCGACCTTTTCGACCGTGGTGTCCAGAACGGTGAGGTCGGCAAATGGTTCATGCAGGAGGTCTACGGACGGCCGAATGCCGTGCTGATTGCTGGCAACCATGAAGACTATGTCGAGCACCAGGCCCGCGCCGGGAAAGGTGATATCGGGCTGCCCGACAGCGAGTGGGCCCGGTTCAGCTGGCCCCAGCTCAAGGAGGCCGGCCTGACGCACCGTGATTGCCGCCGTATCGCGGAGATGTCTCAAGACTACCTGGCATATAGCTGGCGCGGCCGCGAAGTGCTGTGTTCGCATGCGGGCTTTGCGCGCTGGCCAAGCAATATGGATCTGGTCTCCACACATCAGCTGCGCCGCGGCAACGGGCGCTACGAGGTCGATGTCGATACCGAGTGGTCCGCCAATGAGGCCGGGACCGGCCGCGTCCAGGTGCATGGCCACCGCAACAGCGCCATGCAGCCCAGCACGGCTGCGCCGCTGTCGATCAACCTCGAGGGGCAGGTCGAGTTCGGCGGACATCTGCGATTTTTGAAATTGGACGATGCGGGCTTCACCCCAATCAACATACGGTCGGCCGTTCACCGCACGATGCAAGACGATATCGCTGCGAACCGGGCGGTGAACCGGACACCGGCCAGCCGTCATGCGCCGCTGATGCCTTGGATCCAGCGTGGCGAGGCGCTGCCGAAGGTCTCTTCCGGCCTGGTCAGCAAGCTTCGCAACCATGACATGATCAACATCAAGCCTTCCGGCTCCCTGCCGGGCGTTTTCTCGGTGAACTTCACGCATAAGGCTTTCAACAACGCGGCGTGGGACGACTACACCACCATGGCGCGCGGCCTTTACATCGATGGGGAGATCGGGACGGTCGTAGCGCGGAGCTATGAGAAGTTCTTCAACCTGAATGAGAGGCCCGAGACGCAGGCGGACACGATCGGGGACCGGCTGACCTTTCCTGTCGATGCTTTTGAGAAGGCCAATGGCTTCCTTTGCATCACCGGCTTCTCTGAGCGTCTCGGCGAGCTTGTCGTGGCATCGAAATCCGTCACCGATGGGGACTTTCCGGACATCGCCAGGGATGTGCTTGCAACGGCGCTCGGACCGGCGGGCATGGAGCGTCTTCTGCGCTTCAACCGGGATCAGCAGGCCAGCCTGGTGTTCGAGATCGAGGACCCGGAGCGGGATCCGCATATCATCAAGCTTGACCGGCCGACGGTCACTCTCCTGGCCTGCATCCGGCGCTCTGAAACCTTCGAGCAAGCGCCATACAAGGATCTTCAGAAGGTCGCCAAATGGCTCGGTTGCGATGTGAAAAACCGTATCGCTAGTTTGCCGAACAAACGGGCGCTGGAGAGCTTCAACCGCCGCGTCGAGCATGATCCGAAGTGGATGATCAACGGCGCGCCGGTAGAGGGTTGTGTCATGGAGGACGCATCAGGTCAGTTCTACAAGCTCAAGAGCCACTTCTACCGGAACTGGAAGCGCATGCGTGGCGCGGTCAACCACATCCGCAAGGCAAAGCTCGCCGGCAAAGAAGCCAGCATGGAGCGTTACGCGGATATGGAGGAGCCGTACCAGGAGTTCATGGCGTGGGCAAAGACCCTCCCTTTCCCGGCGCTGGAGAAGGACATCATCACGCTGCGGGATGCCTTCAACGGTGACCGCTCGGAGATGGAGAACATCCGGGACACCCGGACCGAAAGCCTGGCCGCGGCCCAGGCTGCCGAGCGCGCCGCGCATTTCTCCGGGCTGATCGACAAAATTGCGGACAACGAGAAGATCTCGACCGACGGCCTGGCCCGTTTTGTGCTTGGAGCGATGGACGATCCGGAGAAAGCGGAGGTGCTTCGCGGCCATGATCGTTACGCCGAGCTGATCGAACGTGCGGAACTCGAGGCGGCACCTGTGCCGGGCCTCTGATACTAGGAAGGAAAATCATGAGCGGAAAGAACGACTTCAAGTCGCAGCGCATTCCCGTCATCAACCAGCTGGCGCCGAACACCGTGCTGGACCAGGGGAAATATCATGTCAGCTACGACTCCAGCACCAGCGGCTACGGCTGCCAGACCACGGCTCTGGTCTTCGGGGACTCGGTGTTCTTTGTGCTGAACGGAGACCACCGGGAGGGCTATGCTGCTGCCTGCGGCACCGGCGGAAAACAAGGCGCGCTCGACTACTTCATCGCCCATCTGGACGATGCGAACCAAATGAGCGAGCACAGCAAGATTTTCGTCGAAGGGGACAGGTTTGGCCGGGACAGGGTGGCCAGGGAGAACCTTAGCGAAGAACAGCTGGAGGCGCTGAAAGCAGCATTTGAAGCCCATGCGCCGGCGCAAGAAGCTGACAGTCCCTCGCCCTGAACCAGAACGGCTGAAGGCTTCAGACCGCCAATCGGAAATTGAAACAGGAACCCGAAAATGTCCGCATCTCATCCCACATTCTCTGCTGGCCATTGCTTTATGGCCCAGACGCTGAACAAGCCCGAAGTTGAGGAAGTCGGCGCTCTCATTCACGGTCATCTCAAAGCGAATGCCGCTGAGATGGATGAGCACGAGCTGAAACGGTGGCAGCAGATCCTGGAGAAGATGGATTATCCGTCTTTTGTGCCGGAAGAGCCGGACCGGGACGGCCTGGAGCCGTGAGGCACGGCCTCGCGGCAAAAAAATGCGAAAAAGCGATTGACGCTCCCGGCAAGGAATGCCAATCTCCGTCCATGGCCAGACCGGGCCTGGCGCTCCAGCTAAGCCAAACCGGTCCTGACGACTGAAAACACCAATCGTTCAATCCATGTTCGACACGGTGGGTAGCGGAGCAACTCAAGCCAAGGTCGAACTGCAATGGGTGAAAACGATGGGAATTTCCGTCAACCGTAAGCAAATCACGACTCTCGCCAAGACCTTTGATGTCCCTGGCCTCAGCTACCTCCAGAAAATGGACCTGATCGCATCTGCGCTTGGCTTCAAAAACCAGGCCGCGCTGATGGCAACCCTCAAAAACGAAGGGCCGGCCGCGCAGGAGCCGCATGCACTGACTTTGCAGGACTGGCGCGCGCCGCAGGATGTGGCCCGCGGCGATGTGCCGATCCGGGAGCCGATCACTGTTGCCATCGAATCGGCCGCAGACCACATCGATGTCTTTATCGGCGGGGCCAAGGAAGATCCCTACGGGCGTCAGGCTTCGAGCCTGCGGATCGAACGGGAAGGCGGCGTGACGCGGTACATGATCATCGACAGCCAGTGTGATGCGCCCCGGGTGATCGGGGTCCCGGATGGGGCATCGATGCGTGACCTGCCTCACGACTGGGAGCCGGTAAAGCAGCAAAGTGACCCGCAGGACCTGATCACCTGGGCCGATGGCTCCTGGTGCTACCGGGATGAGCTGGAAGAATACGGGCGCGACAAGAGTGATGACTTCGCGGTCGTGCGCTGGGGAGACTACGAGTCCGGCGAGGAAGACGAGGCGGCAATCGCCGCCCATCGGATGCCGGGCGCGGCCGACTTGGGCATGACGCCCTAAAAATCTTGCTGGTTTTCGCAGAGTCCGCAGCGGCTCTGCGAAAATCAAAAGGAGCCTATCATGAAGCTGAGAGACTATATCGGGGCGATTTCGCGGGCAGCAGCCGAGAAGGGGCAGCGCAACGGCTTTCGCAGGGTGCTCACCGGGGCGGCACGGCTCGCCAGGAGCAATCCGGCTGAACTGCTGGGGAACATCAAAGGGATTGCCCGGCTGTCAGAGATCCATGACCAGGAACTGGAGAGCTGGGCGGACCCTGATGAGGTCTGCTCCGGTGATGGTCGGTCCCGTTTCGACGTCTGCGATCTCCGAATTTGGCTGCGTTTGGCTGAAGCGGCTGGGGTCGCTGCCATTCCTGCACAGGAGGTCGCGCGCCTGGAGGAGGAGGAGCTGGAACTCCTTCTGGGGTCGGTGCAGTTGCCCAAGGGCATCCGGAAATCTCTCGCTGAGGGTCTTGCCGCTGGGCTGGACACAGCAGAGGGGAATGCCGGGCGTAAAGACCTGAGCGCCTTCTTTGAGCAGGTCCTGGACCTCAAGAACGAAGATCAGGCCTCTGCAGGCCGCAAGGCGGATACAGCCCGGGCAGCATTCGAGAAAATGGAAAGCGCGCTGGACGAAGTGCCTTCCAGCTGGATGGTGCGCACTCAGTATGCAGGCTCAGGCAATCTCAAAGCTCTGGTCGGCACCGGCCTGATGCTGAAGGCGGATGACACGGCGCAGGTGCGGCCCGGCTTCGAAATCGGCGGCGGCTGGGTGCGGACGGGAAACCGGCGGATCATCGACTTCTCCGATCCCCGCTTCCTCCAAACCGCTATCGGCGGACACAAGCCGGGCGTCTCCTACCTGGCGCGCCCTTGGGCGCAGCCTGCGCGGTACCATGAGGGTGAGGATCTGCACCGGGCGAATACACCGCTGGCCGGTCCAGGCAAATGGCCCGCTGAATGGAGGGTTTTTGTCCGTGGCGGCTTGGTGTCCGGTGTCGCGAACTACTACGGCTGGACGGGGGAGGGGGCTACGGCCGCCAACGCCTGGAACGCCATCCGGTCGGCCGCATTGGCGCAGAGGATCGTGGATCATGCGGAGCAGCTTGGGCTGAGCGCGCACTTCATGGATCAGGTGTTCATTCGCAAAACCGGAGAGGACACCGAGGCGATTGAAATGCTGGACGCGGAGTGGCCCGAAGACCGTATGAACTGCACCCTCGATTTCCTGGAGACCAAAGAAGGCATCCAATTCCTGGAAGGCGGCCCGGCGCATATGCCCGGCGGCGGCGGGCACCCCTGCGCTTTTGCCGGACAAGGGACCACCGGGCACCCGATGCGGTCGGTGGCGCGCTGTGAAGGCGTGGCCTATCAATGCATGCCGCATGTAAATCTGGGAGATCCGGCGACCTGGGTGGACGGGGAAGCTGACGGCTGCATTGACGACTGGGCCGCGGCGGCCCGGCTGGCTGCAGAATTCAAGGAGGTCGATCCGGAGATGCAAGGCTTTCTTGCGCGCGTTGGTGTTGCACCGGAATGGTCGTGCAGCGCTGCACCTGAGGTCTGACGCCGGGGATAGGCTTTAGGCCGGGGCACCATATCCGGCGCCCCGGCAACCGCGATTACATCCCGGGCTGATTGTCCGGCTCAGACGACTTGGCAAGCATCTTTTTATGCAGCCAGAGCTCGCCGTCGCGGGAGGTGGCCGCAGTCGGGCCGCAGGCCTTCAGCAAGTCTTGCTTCAGATCTTCGAACTCAGCCGCAGTCACGATCTTGTACAGGAGGTCCTCTCCGGTTGCGCCGTTGGAGAACACCACATCATCGTTATCCAATGCGTTGGCAAAGCAGCGCAGCTCCCAATCGAGATCCTTGGGGGGGATATCTACAGGGTGAGTGTTCAACAGGACTCGGTCACCTACAGTGCGCCCCATCTTCCGCAGGATCAGCATCAGTTCCGCTTCAAATTCTACCTCATCCAGCGGGGTGTTCATGAGGCCGTCGAAGAACCCTTGATCGTTCAGGATGGAGATGAAGCCGCTGGCGTCGCCGGAGATGAAGATCTCGTTGAGCGCTTTGTTGACTCCGCGGGCTGAGGGGGCCTCCTTCAGCGGATAAAGCGCATGCATTCCGTCGACTTCTTCACCAAAGACAAATTCGACGTGGTGTTCCACGCTGCCGGGATGATGCCCAACCAGCAGCTCGCGTTTGGCAAAGATCTTGCGGAAGGCGGTGCGGGAGCGGTCGAGGTATTCGCCATCTTCCAGGAAATCGAGATGCAGCACATAGCTGTCCTGGCCGGCGCGTTTTTGGATCGTGAAGTGCTCCTCGAACTCCTCGTCAATGGAGATCGTGTTTTCGACCATGTTCTGCCAGCTGGTGTAGCCGTGCTCTTGCGCGACCTTGTCCTGCGCTTCGGTGAGCTTCGCGCCCGAGGATTTCTTCAGCGCCTTCGCTTCAGTCTGAAGGGTGGCCACAGGGGTGCCGTCCGCAAGGTATACGTTCGTCATCATCATTCTCCTGATGTGCCGCATGGCGCATCACAAGACGGGCGCATGCTGGCTATGTGTCTTCATAGGTGAGGGTGTGACGTTTGCTGTCGCTTTCCGCGTTAACGGCACGCCGTCGTCCCGGCGCTTGCCTGATTGATAGAGATGCTCAGAAGGGAAGGCAAGCCCGATTTCGCGAAATATGCGAAAAATGATTTGTGGCCGCGTTGGCGCTGTGCGAATATGCGAAAAAGTAATTTCGAGGATGCCCTTGTGTTCAAGCCGGAATTCATCACCTTCACCGGGGCTGACGACAAAACCGATATCGGGGATCTTTTGGCGCTGGCTGAGAGCCACGCGGTGGAATTTGCCATTCTGTTCTCGCCGTCCCGCGAAGGGACCGCCCGTTTCCCAAGGCAGGAGTGGATCGAAGCTATCCAGAGGAGCGGCCTTCGGCTCGCAGCCCATATCTGCGGCGGCTGGGCGCGGCAGATCGTTGAGGAGGGGTGGTCTGAGATCGACGGCCGCTTGCACGGGTTTGCCCGGGTGCAGATCAACACCGCACAGGCGGTTGACCCCGGCCGCATTCACAGCTGGGCGAAGTCTGCTGGACGCCAAAGCGGTCAGGAGATCGAGCCGATCCTGCAATGCCGCGGGCCTTTCCCGGAAGATCCGCGGGTGAGCTGGCTCTACGATCCGTCGGGCGGCCGCGGGATCAGTCCGGCCACCTGGCCGGATCTTCCCGGTGAGACGGTGCGATTTGGCTACGCGGGCGGCCTTGGGCCGGACAATGTGGCTGAGGTTCTGGCCATGCTGCCGGAGCATGAGGGCGGCTGGATCGATATGGAAAGCCGCGTCCGCAACGGATGCGATGAATTTGACACCGGCCTGTGCCGGGCGGTCTGTGAAGCGGTGAGGGCAGCATGAAACAGGATCAGGTCAAGCAGATGACGGATGGGATGGCGGAAAACGCATTCCGGAACGCCTGTTGCGTGGCGATGCAGTTCACCATTTTCCGCTATCTGCTGTGCCATCAGACGGATCGTCTCAACGGCGCTGAAAAGGCGCAGCGGCACCGCGAGCTGTGCAGCTTCTACACCGGCGTGTTCACGGGTAAGGATCCGGAAACGGCGGCCTGGCAGCACCAGGACGTCTATGATGCGATCCATCGGCGGACTCAGGCGAGATTGACGGACCATCTCGTCCAGAAAATCGGGTTTGATCCGAAAGGCGGCGGCGATCTGGAGCAGAACGCGCGCGACTTCTTTGCGATCTTCCATAAGGTGGCGCTTGGGGTTGCGGCGGACTATCCTGATACCTGTACCTGCAAGCCGATCTAGGCGGAGATACCCTGCTTGACCAAAGGGGACGCTGAAACACGCCGCATCATCCATGTCGACATGGATGCATTCTTTGCGTCTGTCGAGCAGCGCGATAAGCCTGCGCTGCGCGGCAAGCCGGTCGCCGTCGGGCGTGCCCGCAAGCGGGGTGTCGTTGCGGCGGCAAGCTATGAGGCGCGCCGTTTTGGCGTACGCTCGGCCATGCCCTCCGTCACTGCCATGCATAAGTGTCCGGATCTGATTTTTGTGGAGCCTCGTTTCGAGGTCTACCGGTCGGTCTCCGCGCAAATCCATGAGGTCTTTGCAATATACACGGATCTGATCGAGCCGCTGAGCCTGGATGAGGCCTATCTGGATGTCACCGAAGCCTGCCGGGCGGGCCGGACGGCTACAGACATCGCCAAGGAGATCCGGGCGGGGATCCTTGCAGCGACAGGGCTCACGGCCTCTGCGGGCGTCAGCTACAACAAGTTTCTGGCCAAGCTGGCCTCCGACCAGAACAAGCCCGACGGGCTGACCGTCATCCCTACCGGGAAAGGGGAGGGGTTTGTCGCGGATCTTCCGGTCGGCAGGTTCTACGGTGTCGGGCCTGTCACCCAGGCCCGGATGGAAGCCCTGGGCATCCGGACCGGCGCAGATCTGAGGGCGAAGGATATGGACTTCCTGCGCCAGCACTTCGGCTCCTCGGCGGAGCGCTATCATGCGATTTCGCGCGGGATCGACGACCGGCCGGTGCGGCCTAACCGCGAGCGCAAGTCCATTGGGGCCGAAACCACCTTCGAGGAGGATGTCACGGATCTGCGTTTTGCCTCTGAGGCTCTCGATCGTCTTTCCGGGAAGGTTTCTGAGCGCTGTGTTCAGAAAGGGATGTCCGGGCGCACGGTGACGGTCAAGCTGAAGTACGGGGATTTCGAACAGCACACCCGTCAGCGGACTGTGACGGACCTGGTACAAAGCCAGGAGAGAATTGCCATGCTGGCCAGGAGCATCCTGCGGGACGAGCACCCCTTCAAGAAGCCTGTCAGGCTCCTTGGTGTGACCGTTTCCGGTCTGGAAGAATGGCGGCCTGAGGCGGAACCCCAACTTGATCTATTTGAAAGGTGAGCCGAATGACTGCATCCCCGGAGGCCAAAGCGGCTGATGAAACGGATCCGGCGCCGCATTCCGATGTGGAACGCCTCGCTGCAAGCCTAGATGAAATGACCACGGCGTCCCGGGCCATTGGCGTACAGCTGCACCGCGTGGAGCGGGCTGCGGAAATGCTGAGACACCTGTCCCGCCTGCTGCATGGGTCGGAAGAGGCCCGCAAAAGGCTCGCCGAGCAGGGAATTGAGGCATCCGTGCAGGAGAGTGGCGGCCGGCGCACGGAGCGCCGGTCCGGCAGCTGCAGCACCGTTCAGTTAACGGCGCTCATCGCCCACTGCGGGAGCACGATCTTGTTGTTCAGCTCCAAGGCCAGAGTGGAGTCCCCCAAGAGATGACCTGTGAAGCCGCTGCTCAAAGGGGCGCCTGTCTCGTAGTGGCGTAGTGCCTTGTAGAGCTCGCGCAGGAGCGCAATCGGGTTCTGTCCGCCTTCCTTGCCCCAGATAAACTGGCAGCCGATGGCTCGTAGTTCCGGTTCGGAAATCGAAAAGAGGCCGGTATCGCCTTCCGCCAGAACCAGGGTGGCGAAGTCTTCATCAGCAACACGGCCCAGATGCATGACGGACCGGCTCACCCCCGCGGCGGTGGTGTTCCCCGGGAAGTGGGTGATATCAAGCCAAAGCTCGCTGCCATGCAGGCGCGACGTGAACTGCATGCCTTCCGACCACTCCCAGTCACTCAAGTGCTCGCCTACGTCTTTTGCCGGAACGGAAAGCGGCTCCAGATACGGGTCATTCGAGGAAAACTGGGGCCAGGCATCACAGCCGGTGGCGAACGCCGGCGCCGCGGTGGCAAGTATTGCGGCAAGGGTCATGCCCGCGCATCTGAAATTGATCATGGAAAATTCCTTCGCGAAAAGAAGCAAGGCGCAGATGCTGGCTGCGCCTTCTCTTACCTTTGACTAGGGCAGGAATTTTTCTAAATCAATATGGAATGGCGGTCCCGGCTGGACGGCGCTCAGGGGGCGGGCGCTTCCGCGCTCCGGATGATGTCCGGCATGTTGCTGTTGAGCGCCGGGACAAGCTTGCCGGTCACCTGCCGCTGGCCAGAGAGGACAATCGCTTCGCCATTGGCAAGCTCCTGCACAAGCTCTCCCTGAGCAGTGATGTGTTTCCCAACAGTGACGCAGCGAATGTTCATGGCAATCCTCCTATGCTGTGGGAAATGATAATGCGAAAAACTGAATCGCGAAAGTCATTTCAGCGCTCCGCGACGCTAGGATATGATCTCGTTCACGTTCAGATCTGCCAGGGAGATACTCTGACTTCCGATTTGCATCTGAGTGTGATCCGGAGCGGCTAAAAGAGAAGAGCCAGCCATCTTGGCATCCAGGAAGGTTGTGACTGCCGAATTCACTTCTGTCTTTTCTCGCTCTTGCATCATCCGAACCGCGGCTGAAAATGCGGTACGCACCTTCTTCAAGAAGGCCACGATCTGGTCTTCGGCTAGTGAGCTGTGAGCGGTGACGCCGAAATGATGAAAGCCCTGTTTTTTCTTGAAATCGAGTATCCGGATCACCTCAACCTGGCTGGCGGACATAGTGAGGCGGCGCACGATATCAGCATCATTCTGCTCGAACATACGGGCAGTGATCGTGCCAAAGATCGGCCTGCGGCCATCCAGCCGCGGCGCCAAGAGGTCGTGCCCCGCCAATAACAAGACGTCGGCCGCAATTGCGTTGCAATTCCGCGTTTCAGCATGGATAGCACTGGAACGCCGTTGCCCTTTCGGGCCTGGCTTAGAATCCCGGTTCATCGCCGCTCTCCAGAGCGGCTTCGTTCTCTGCCGCGGCTTGCTGTTCGAGGTAGGCGGCAAAGGCATTGGACATTCCGGTCTCCTCAATAAAGCGGCGGCCCAGCATCTCCAATGTTTCATTGCTCCAGCCCTGCTCCATTTGGGAGCGCAAGATCCGCCCGTTCGGGTCGACCTTCTTCTGCGGCTCGGACTGGCTGTCGAAGAATGTGCCATCGTTGCCCAGTGCGACCTGGCGGCTGACGATATCCGCCGCGGGGACTTCCTCCGCTGAGGCGAGATTCATTGCTCCCAGAAGCTCACCTTCATTGATCTCGCGGCCGAGCTGTTCAAGGCTCAAGGAGCTGACCCAGGTTTCAAACGCTTCAAGGTTTTCCGCATCGCCCATGCATGTGACGATGATCTTGCCCTCATAGATGTTCGTATTTTCAGAGTTCTGCATCTCTTTCTCCTGCCTGCTGATCATAAGGATGGCTGATCTGCGTATGGATCCCCGCCCATCCAGTTGGGAGCGATATGGAGGCCAGCGGCCTCAGACAGGATCTCGATCTCTGCCGCGCGGTCGGGGTAGGGGTTTATGTTCCGGTAGCCGGTCACATGGGAATGATGCGGCCAGACGCCGGCATCGAAACCGTCGGCGGACTGTGCGGCCAGAACAACCCCCGCCTTCGCCGTCTCCCCTTCCAGTTCCAGATGAGCATACCAGCGGGCATGCTCATTGTTGCTGTTGGACCTGTAGTATTGAGCAATGGCAGTTCCGCTCAGCATGCTTGCGGCCCTTGCCTCGGCTTCGGACTTGATTTCGTACCAGGCACCCGTATCGGTTTCCGCCACCGGCTCCTTTTCAAGGAACAGATCCAGTGGCTGCTGCTGGTAGGTCTGAACCTTGCGGTCGTGTCCCTCGGGCGTAATGACCGCTGCCTTGAGCAGTGCCTTGCCGCCTTCCAGCTGCATACTGATGCTGGAGGTGCCGTCCCGCCAGTCCGGATGACCATGTTCGATCATTTCGCCGAAGACCTGGGCAATCGCGGCGCGCAATGGCTTCTCAGCCATGGCTTCATGGCCTGCGTCATCGACTGTACGGAGCTGCACGAAGGGCCAGTCCACCGCCTCGGGATCCCGTGTATAGATCCAATCAGCATCCGGGGATATCAGGCAGCGGCGATTGGCAGAGAGCGCGCGCATCTGCACTGATGCAATTCCGGATGCGGACATGATCTCGCTCAGAACAGCAATGTTTGCCCGGATGCAGGAGCCCGACAGAAAGCGGATCCGCTCTTGCTCCTCCAGTTGCATGATGGCGTTTTTCATACAGCCCTCCTAGATTCATATCGAGCAGGGTAATGCTGATTAATGAAAATGCGAAAGTCATATGGGGTGCGCGATGACCAGCAGTGAAAACAAGCCAAGCAGCCGCGAAATGCAGCGGGATGAGCACCAGGAGACCGCTGAGGCTCTGATCCACCGGATCCCGCAGCTCGTGCCGGACGACCACATGGAATTTGGCGCATGGCATGCGTGGGTGCAGCCGGTATTGAACCGTCACCCCTCCAAGTTTGATGCCGACATGCTCCCCCTCATTCACGCGGCATCTGAAGCGGCAGTGGCGCACCGCCTGTCCTTCGATCCCTGGCCGCAGTTTACGCGTGCGATGCGCGCCCTCGTTCCGGACATGGCGCCTGATGCGATTGTGTTCGAGGTGGACACTGACGGCGGCGGCAGCGACATCAACTGTCCGAACACGCAATTCAAGGCCGGCCGTATTGCCGGGAATGAGCTGATCAGTCAGGTCTGGTCTAAACAGGTCGCCAAATCCTGGCTGCGGGAGTTCTATCTCGCAGATGAAATCGAGCAAGCGAAAAAGAAAATACCGGAAGCCCTATTGGCTTTGGCAGAAGAGGGCGGCTGGCGGGTCGGGCATGTTCCTCAGGATGAGGTTCCAGGGGTGGTCCTGGTTCATGACGATCTCGAGCGGGTATGGCCTGCCGACGATGCGGCTGGAGCACTGCGCGACATCGGGCTTTCGGTTGAGCCTTCCACAAGCATGGAGATGTGAGATGACCTGGTTCAAAGACAAGCATGGCCTGGCCGCCTTTGCTGAGCTTCCCAGCCATGAAATGGAGGAGCGGATGGAGCAGGGGCAAAGCTTCTATGCGACCCTGACCGGTGTGGCCATGAACGAGGGCGTTGAAGTCACCGTGCTCAAGTCCTTTGGGGCCTCTCCGGTCTATGACACTGTCGTGGCGCTGGCGCGCGGCAGCACAGCCGGGCTTGAACCGGTTGATGTGGTTGCGAAATACGGCGTGGAATACCTCGATGGCGAGGCATTCCATCCTCCCCTCCACGGCGAGGATGTCAGAGAGGCGTTCTGGGAAGGCGAGCTGCAGCGCTGTGGTGAGCGCCGGTTTCATATCGCACACCTCGACACCAGCGAAGTGAGCCTGTTTTTCATCGGGAAGCGGCCCAGTGATGCGCAGGCGCAGCTGGCCGCGGCGGTGCGCAGGCTCTATCCGGAGGAGGTCAGCATCTTCACGGCGATCGAGAACATCGAAGGGCTCAGCATCCGCACCGGAAGCGCAATTGGCAGTCCTGATGACCGCGCGGCCGGATGCATTCTGCGCACCGGCGGAGAGGTCAGCTTCTATCTGGGGGTGGACGACATTGAGATCGAGCAGCAGATGCAGCAGGACACCGGTGCGGCAGATCCCGGCGATCGCATCGAGATCGGTTTCACTTGGGTGAATGACGCACTGATCGACTCTGCCTTGTGCTCGCGCACGACTTCGGAATCCAATTTTTCAATGTAGCACTTGCGTCCCCTTAAGGGGCGCAGACTGCCTGCTAGCGATGCTATTTCGGCGGCTCACCGCCCGTTTTAGCGGACGTGAATCATGCCGCTTGGCAGAGCTCAAAGGGCCTTGAGCAGAGCCGCGTGCGACAAATTAACTTCTTCGGATTTATCCAGATGTCAAAGGTGAGAAGGTAAGCCTTTGTTCAGAAAGCCATGGGACTGAAGGCGGCAGAATTGCTCATTCAGTGGGATATGAACATGACACCCCCTTTTCAGACGATCTCAGGAAAACTCCTCGCTGCAATAACACTCGCAGTTACCATTCTGGTGATCTGTTACACCACTCTGACAGCGTGGCGCGTTTCTTCAGAAACCCATGAGCAGACGCTTGAACAGGCGACGCTCGCCGCTTCGGGTATTGCTCTCACGCTTGCGGCGGAATTGACCGAGGCGACGGCCGCGGCTGCTTCGGTTGGCGGGGCATTGACCGGTTTTCTGGAAGAGGGAGAGGTGCCTGCGGGGAAACTAATCAACCTTCTGAAAGGTGTACCAGAACGCTTCGGTCCAGGCTTCTTTGCTTGGATGGCGGCTATCCCTGGCGGAGCGACTGATACGCTCATCGTTGGTGATGAGGGCCGCAATGCGAAAGGTGTGTTTACGCCTTACTGGACCAAGACGGAAACCGGTGATCTGACTTTCGAATCCTTTGAGTTCGAACCGGACACAACGGTGGAATGGTACCGAAAGCCTCAGGTGACTGGGGAAGGTTTGATCACTGAACCATATCTCTCAAACGAGGGCCGTCTGTTAACATCGGTTTCAGTCCCGGTTTTTGTTGGTGATGAAATCGCTGCGGTGGCCGGTGTCGACGTTGTCCTGGACAACCTGACAGCACTAGTAACCAGCCTGTCGGTTTTCGATGGCGGCCAAGTCATGCTGCTGGGGCAAGGTGGAAAATGGCTTGCCCATGCCGACAAGGAAAAGATTACCCGGTCTTATGAAGGTCCCGGCGCCGAAGCCTTGGCCGCTGCCGTGGAAACAGGTGAAGTACAGGTGGCCGCTAACCTTCCGGACGGCGCGACCCGCCTGTTCTATCCGTTCACCGCTTTCGGCATGAACAAGACATGGGTTGTAGTAATGGATGTACCGCACCATGTTTTCGCTGCTCCGGTACGCCAGAGCATTATTGAAAAATTGGTCGCCAGTGGTCTGCTGCTTCTCTTGACGCTTGTGACCATTTTCTTCTCGGCCCAGTCTCTGGTACGTCGCCCCCTAGCCAAAATGCTGACAGCGGTGAATTCCTTGTCCGAAGGGCGGGTTCAAGATGCCGTTGACCTGCCGAAAAGCAGGGACGAGATCGGCAATATGGCCGGCTCGATCGAGAAGCTGCGTCAAGGTCTCGCGGAAAAGGAAAGCCTTGAGATGGCACGGCTCAAGGAGCAGGAAGATCAGAAACGAGTTGTTCATTCCCTTGCAAGCGGGTTGCAGAGCCTTGCAAGCGGTGATCTGACGTCAAAACTGGACCAGGTCTTCCCAGATCACTACGAACAGTTGCGCAAAGATTTCAACGACACGGTTGATACGTTGAACGGCACGGTGTCGCAGGTTGTGGCCAGCACGGAAAGCATCCGCACAGGCGCGGCTGAAATCAGTCAATCCTCGGATGACCTCTCGCATCGCACCGAAAGCCAAGCCGCAACCCTGGAAGAAACAGCCGCTGCCCTGGATGAACTGACCGCAAGCGTGAGATCCACCGCGGAGGGCGCGCGCAGCGTGGAAAACATCACTGGTGAGGCCAAGCAAGAAGCCGAAGCCAGTGGTCAGGTGGTTCAGAGCGCGGTTGCGGCCATGACCGAGATCGAGGAAAGCTCGAAACACATCAGCCAAATCATCGGCCTGATCGATGATATCGCCTTCCAGACCAACTTGCTGGCCTTGAATGCAGGCGTTGAGGCCGCGCGGGCGGGAGAAGCCGGCAAAGGCTTTGCCGTTGTTGCAAGTGAAGTCCGTGCGCTGGCTCAGCGCTCTTCAGATGCAGCGATGGAAATTAAGACGCTAATCAGCGAGAGCTCGAAACAGGTCGAACGTGGTGTAGATCTTGTCGGCAAGGCTGGCGAAGCTCTGACCAGTATCGTGGAGCGCGTTAGCCAAATTGCACGCCTTGTGTCTGATATCGCCGAAGGCGCATCTGAACAATCCACGGGTTTGGGTGAAATCAACACAGGCGTCGTTCAGCTTGATCAAGTAACCCAGCAGAACGCTGCGATGGTGGAACAGGCTACCGCGGCGAGCCACTTGCTAAACTCTGATGCCGGCAAGCTTGGCCAGATCGTGGACAAGTTCAAAGTCTCGGCTGCGTGTGTCGGGAAGCAGAACTTTGGTGGCGAGGCCCCACTCAAGCCAACTGCCCATGGCAGCGATAACAGGGGCATGGGTAAGCTCACGACCGCCCCAGTTCCTGTCGCCACCACTATGGGCAGCGCCGCAAGAGACGTATGGAAGGATTTCTGATCGGTAGCGATACCTAGGCTGATCGGGATGACGCCATTTTAACGGAACCCTCCGGACCTGATAAGGGCATGTTTAGCTGTGTTTCTAAAACGGCTAAACATGCCTCAAGTCAGATCTTGCTTCGGGTCTCGCAAAGTTTATCGGCACGGATGCGCGCGCGCAGTTCGGCGTCATTAACGCCAATCATGCGGCCGGAGCGGAACCGGACCATCTGCGCGGCCTTCTTCCCGTCCGGCAGATTCAGGCAGGCAAGCGCATAGTTTTCGACCATCTGGCCGGAACCGTTGTCACGCAGGTCAAAGCCGGTGCCCGGCAGCATGCGAAGCGTGCCGTCGGTTGCCATGGGTGCAATCTCGTTCAGCTGATGGCTCTCCAGCTGCACGACCTGGAGGTCATGCGCATTGAGAAGACCTTCATAACCTCTTTCCTGCGGCGTCATCTCCATCATCGCAGAGATCATAATTCCGCAAATGCCGAAAAGCAGACCGATCGGGACCAATAACGAAGGGGCCAGGATGGGATGGTCTCTCATATAGTATAGATCCAATTGTCTATTCAGTTACATTTTCGCAAATCATAACATTCGGCGACTTGCTTGCAAACCTCGCAATCCACATTTCATAATCAGTCATGCGGCGTTGGCGGTATGCACCTGCTTGGGCAATGCCCGCCGGCTTTTATGGAGAAGATCAATGGCTGCCAGAAAGATCGAAATCAAGCGAATGCCGGACGGCCAGGTCAGCGTGCGCAAAGGATCCTGGTTCGACGTCTTCCCGGAAGAGCGCCGGGAGCCCTGGGCGGCCTGGTATGAACAGATGTACCGGGATTATGGCTACGCCGGCTACCTCGAAATGGCCAAGGAGCTACGGGCCGTTTAGCCCCGCTGGCCGGTGGCGATTGCCCGGGCATGGGCGAAAGCGCGCGCCATGCGCAGGGCATCAGGGCCTGCCCTATGCGGCCGCGGCTGCCTGGAAAGCTTCTCGTAGAGCCGGTCGAGGACCAGCCCGTCAAATGCCTCATCCGCAACGTCGTTGAAGTCCCGGATCAAGGGCACGTCTAATCCGGGCCGGACCGCGAACAAACGTTCCAGCCAGCGCTGATCGAACTCTGGTGCATCGGCAACGGGTGTGCGGCCGGCGAGCAGGCCAGCAAGTTCCTGTGCGGCCCTGCCAGCTTCCGGCGCATGGTCCAGCTCTTGCTGCGGGATTCCATGCACATTTTCTGCCGCGTCCGCCCAGTCGCTCCGCGGCCATGCCGGGGCCGGCCTGATCAGGCTCGACCAGCTGCAGGCATTCCCCTTCTCATCCAGCCAGGCGGCGCCAGCCTCAATCGGCCAGCTCTGCGGGCTGAGGCTGGAAGCCTCAAAGTCGAGGAAGATGAAGTCTTGGGCCCGCATATGACCTGCTTAACCCATCTGCGGGCCGCTGTCCGGATCTTCGCCGGAATACTCCGGGCATGCATCGACCATTGCATCCCGCTAAGCCGAAAACTCTGTGTTATCCCAGTCATCAGCCCTGGCGGTGTCGCCGCCGGCCGCTTCACAGGCTTCAAGAACGTGGTCGGTCATCGCCTCCGCGAAGGCCAGGGGCGTGTCTTCGTGCAAACGCAAATTCGCCGCATCAAGCACCCCGGGCAGACCCGTGCGCATCAGCGCAAAGAAGGCGGCGGCCGCGGCCTCTTCGGTATCATGCTCTTGCGCATTGCTCAAAACGCGTTCGGTTAGTGACCCTTCTTTCGGCTGGGCCGTGGCAACCCTCCAGCGGCTTGCGGTCAGCCCGTGGGGAAAGCTTTCGCCGTCAGGTCCGACCGGGGTCAGAAGCGCGTAGCTCTTCTCGTCGTGTTTTGCAGGCATTCTATGCTCCCTTGCTCATCATAAGGCGGCAATCAGGCTGGCATCAGTTCCGGCTCTTCCCGGACCGCGGCCTCAGCGGCCACAAGATCAAAGGCCGACACGATTTCATCGATATAGCCTTCGAAGACCTCCTCGCGCATCGGCCGGACAATGGCCTTGCCGCAATACAGGGAGAGCTCGTCCGGATCCGGCCCTTCTGAGGCCCAGCGAAGGATCATTTCGCTGGAGCCCTCTGATCTCGAATTGCGTCCCACGGCCATCCCCAAGAGAGTGACTGCGCCGTGGCAGTCTCTCTCCTGTAGCGCCGCAACAACCTTTCTGACAGCCAGGACGGCTTCGTCACTGATGTGTTTTGATGAGGTGTTCATGCTGATGGTTCCAAACAATCGATCTCGGGTTTTGCCGGGTGTGACCACACCGTTTCGGAGGCAAGCGTTTCTGGATCCAGCTTTGCCAGGTGCAAGGTCATGCCGCTTTCAGCGGCCGCGATCGCAGCCGTCTCCCAGAATTGGTCATGGTCAGCTTCCGGCCTGTTGTGGTCGATGCTCAGGAGTTGTCCGGTGCGTACGATCGCGGCCTGACGGCTGGGATGGGGCTCCATCCAGGCGCCTTCCGGGCCGGAGCCGGACAGAATATAAACCCCATGAAGATCAAGCGGCTGCTTGCTTGCCAGGCTGACAGCTTCACTCAATGCGGCAATGTCCGCCCAGTTCATATAGAGGCCCAGGTGCGGCCCATCCTGACTGGTGGGGGTGAACTTCTCTAGCACCGTCGCTGGCAGGCCGAGGCGCGCCGGGTCGACCGGCGTAAGAGACGGAGCGCTGATCATGACTTCCAATGTCCGGTAGTCCTGCAGCGCCTCCAGTTTTTGGCGCGGCTCACAGGCGTATCCCGCCTTGTCGCCCTGCAGTGACATGGTCCAGCCATTGTCGAATTCGATAACGGGGAACAGGCGCCCGTCCTCGTCGCGCAGTGTCCTTTGAGCCATAAGCGCAGAACCGGTGTCCTGCGCGTCCAAATTCTGCATACCCAGATCCTTGCGAGTGTTGCGGAACCCTGCAGTGTGTCCCGGTGCTTGAGTCATTCCGGCGTTTGATTTTCACATGCAAATTCGCATGTTCCGGCGAAAACGGGGCAAACTATCTTTGCCCCGCCGCGTACCGGTCAATGACCTTGTTGCGACGCCGGACATTACGCGAAAAACTGATGCAAAGAAAGCGGGCTCAGCGCATCTTGAAGATGAAATGCGCTTTGTACGTCTCGCAGTATGCCGGTTTGTCGTAGGTCACATTCCAGCCGGCCGAGCGGTAGATGCTTTCGACATCCAGCCAGTTTCGGTTGAAAATCATGTCGCGGCTTGTGGGTTCGGGCGCCTTCTGAAGGATAAGATCAATCACTTCATCCTGGTAGATGGTGGCGCGTCCATTCCTGGCCTTTTGAGCCAGGAGCGCATTGAATGCCTCGAGGACAAATTCGGGAATGGCGCCGGCGGCGCCAGCTTTCACTTCCTCGGGGGTGATGGGTGCTAAGGTCATCAGATGGGCCCTTGAGTTTCGGATGCCTCTGCATCCGGGTTGCATGTAGACATTTCACATATTCGGAGCGGCTGCGGGCGGGATCAGAACGCCATTCACATCCTCGAAGCCGGGCCGGTCTTCAGGCACCAGGATCTCTCGGCCGCGGGCATCTTCAATCATGCGCCAGCCTGGCACGTCGTGAAGAAAATGCGTGACCGAACTCAAGGTGCCAACAAACAAGCCGAATGAGCGCTCATCCTGCCAGGCGCGGAAACTGGCCCAGTCGGCCTGAGGGTTGCCGGTGCCCCAGTAGGCAATCCGCTTCCGGTCGAAGGTGACTTCAACGCCCCGGTAGCTGGCCGGATCAGCCTCATCATAGTCGATGGACACAAATGCTGTCGTTGGCGCCATCAGCTTTCCACCGCTGCTGTCAGACCCAGAGCAAGAATGTCCAGGATGAGCAGCCCCGACCCGCCGCGGCCCTCATCGCTATTGCTGCCCCCGCGCACCCGGGATTGGATCTGAGCGCGCTCCGCGTCCGTAAGGCTGGAGTATGAGCGCCCCGACCCGCCGCGGCCCTCATCGCCATTGCTGCCCCTGCGCACCCGGGATTGGATCTCAGCGCGTTCCTCGTCCGTAAGGCTGGAATATGAGCGCCCCGCGTGCGGCCCGGAAAGAACAACCGCATCCGCAGCGCCGGTTTCGGCATCGACGGTCAGGCTGAGATCCGGGCTTTCGATCTGAAGAGCGCCGGCCCCGAACGCCAGTTCGCGCAGCGCCTGGGCACGGCTTGCGGCCAGCGCCTGGCGCCGTTTGTCCCGTTCCGCGGCTTCCAAAGCGGACAGCTCGTCCACCCCTTGTGAGTAGGCGTCCAGCGCTGCGAGAACCGCGCCCCCGGCCGCCAAAGGCAGCAGGGGAGGGCAGAGGATGCCGATGGCTACACCCAGGCCGGTCCCGGTAGCCGCGGCGCTTGCAATGGCGCTGCGCGACGCTCCCAAGCGGACCGCTACGGGTGACGTGACATTCTCCGAGACCAGATCGATGAAAGAGCCGCCGAGAGCGCTGCCGAGTTTCGGAAGAGCTGCGACCCGAGTGGCCACCCCTTCGAACATGCCGCCTGCCGTGTCTGAAAAGGAACTCACCGCCGAGGCTCCGAGACTTCCCAGCCCCGAGGTGATGCGGCCGAACCGGCCGGAAGGCTCAGGGGCAGGTGCGGGCAGAGGGGCCCGGTCTGCCAGAGCCTCTGCTTCGAGGCGCGCCCGGCACACGATCCCTGCGTCGAGCGTATTGCGGGCCTGCGCAAACAGGGTTTCCGCCCGACTGAAAGCGGTGTGGATCGCTGCGCGATCCTCCGCGAACTCATCGCTGCCCGAAGGCATCTGGGCATAGAGACCGACCGCGGCTGCGAAGGAAGGCACATGCACTGCGTGCAGGGACCGAGTCAGGCGCCAGCACTCCGGATCCCGCGCCAGATGCGCGATGAGGCTCTCGACCTCATCCGGGATGCGGCCAATTGCACGGCGGAAACTGACGTCCTGCCGGGCGATCTCAGCGATGGTGCGGTGAAGTTCGCGCAGCTGCGCGAGGCGTTGTTCATGCGTCACAGCCAGGTTGCTCCTTCTTGCTGTCTTTCTGCAGGTTATCGAGGCGCATTTCCCGCAGGCGCCTGGCCTCCGTGACGGCTTCAATGTAATTTCGGCGGGCCTGCTTGCGGTCCTGCTGGTACATCTGCTCGATGACTTCCTTCTCGGTCATGCCCCTCACCAGCCAGGACCTCCGGCGGCTGGAAACAGCTCCACGTCGCATCTCAGCTGGTTCTGCACGATGGGCCGGTCATGCCAGTGGGTGCCGCTGTCGAGAATGGTCTGCAAAAATCCCTTCCGGACATATTTGAAGCGGGCCAGCACCTGATCCGCGTCTTCGATCTTGATGTAAATGCCCTCTGCCAGATCCGCATCCGGCTTGTCCGCACCTGCCTCCATGAGCGCCCGATCAGGATCGACCCCAGCGCGGTCCGCTGCCACGGCCAGGTTTTCGCGCCATTCCTTGCTCCTGTAGAGCGACGGGCCGACCATGGAGGCCAGATGCTTGCCGTCCTTCGGCCAGTCGGTGCTGATCACGGGAACAGAGACCACCGGCAAACCCTCCAAGAGCGCGTGGCGGCGTGGCGTCGAAAGCCAGATCTGCTCCTTCATGTCCCAGATGTCGAACTCATGCAGGTAGTGCGGCAGCCGGTCATAGAATTGGGTATGCTTGGCGAAGGTCCACTCATGGTAGGTGCGGTACCGGTCTTCCAGCCGTTCCAGAAGTTCCGCCTCGAACTGACAGGCCCACTGTTTGTAGAGGTTGAATTGCGCCTCCCGCGCGCCGCCGCGAAGGGCATGTCCCCGCGACTGCAGGGTCATGTCCAGATTGCGGTCGAAAAAGAGGCCGGTGTTGGCGCCGTCCAGCTTCTCCTCACTGATGAACGCGGCACCCGGGTACTGCTCCCGCAGCTTCGCGATCGTGATCTGATCATGGCCGCTGTCACCGGGTTGCAGCTTCGACCCCTCGATATGCGGGGTCCGCGGGTACTTGATGATCTGCTCGTCCATCAGGCAGTTCCTTACTTTGGCGGCGCAACGCCTCTTCAGACGGGTTGTGCTTCGGTCCTGCAACCCGGTTTCCTGACGAGGAGGATGGCAGCCAGCACATTCAACGCGCCCAGGCAGAAGGCTCCGGCCTGATACTCCACAGGCATTTCGTAGAAAAACGGATAGGAGATGACGGCTGCTGCCGCCACAGCTGAGCCAGCCGCAAGCAGCGGACGCATGGCTTTGCTGGCCGCCTTATCCCGGGCCGCCGAATTGGAGCTGCTGCCGTCCGCGCCGGAGGCCTGACGCCGGATTTCCGCGTTCAGAAGTTCTTCGGGCGGCTCGGCAAGCACCTGCATGACCTTTGCCGGACCGCTGATGCGCCCGGACTGGATGCTCACAAAGTGCCGGGTGCCATCGGAGGATTCAATGAGGCAAGAGCCCGGCTGAACCACGTCAACCGCTTCGGTTTCGTCAAGGGTCAAGTGATCGGTGAATGGCTGCTCAGCCAGTTTCCGGAAAAGATCCGGACCGTCGGCAACGATCCGGACCGCGATATGTTCACCTTCGATCCTCATGGCTGGCGCACCCCTCTATGCGAAAAAACATTTCATGAATTGTTTCCGCAAATGTCCCCGATGGCTTGCTGCAAGTCAAGGTATTGATTTTCGCAAAATCGCCTCAGGGGGACGGAGAAGCTTCCTGATCAGGGCGGGAGGCCGCGATGAAGTCCTCGTTCATCTGCTTTTGCGACATCTTCCGGGTCATCTCCCCGTCAGGTGTCACCACATAATGGAATGTCACCGGGAAGCGGGTGAATGGCGTGCCGAGCGGGGAGGCCGACCAGACGACGGAAGTCCGCGCCTCAAAATGGGAGCCGTCGTCGAAATTGACGCGCAGCCTCGCGTCCATGCCTGCCGGGTTCGGCGCATGGCCGATGACCTCGATGCCGGAGAAGTTGCCTTTGGCGCCCACGATGCTGGCAAGCTTTGCCAGGTTGCGGTCAATGAAGGCGGCACAGAGCTCATCCGCCTGTTTGACTGACCGCTCCTGAAGGATGTCGCGGAAATCGTCCCGGGCTTCGTAGACCACGATCTTCTTATCGCCGTCGAAGCGGTGCTGGGTCAGCGCTTCCAGAGGCTTGCGCAAGTCCGCGGACGCCTGGCCGTGGCCAATTTGACGCGCAAACGCGTAGGGGCTGAAATCGCGCAGCTGGCGCTTGCCTTCTTCCGGCTGCATGTTGTCGCTGACTGCCTTGAGGTACCGGTTGAGGACCCTCTCCTCCCTTGCACAGATCAGCGAGGCCAGATGGTCGCGGGCCTCCTTTGTGACCGCATTCAGTGCATCATTCACTTGACCCATGGCGGTTCCAGATGCCGTAGGAGCGCTGTAAACCTCCGACGGCCGCGGTTCTTCCGCCTTTGGCTGGCGTTTGACGGTGATCGTCTTGCAATGCGCCATCAGCTCCATCAGCGGAGAGATTTCTTCAAGGAAATCCCGGACCGCCACCCCTGCCGGGGTATCGCCCAAAGCGATCGCCTTCTTGGTGAAAGAGCCCATCAGATGCGGTGCCGGGCTGCCGGAGAAGGCGCCCATCGCGTCCCGCTCGGCATCTCCTGCCGGGTAATCCCGGTTCCACAGATAGGGGCGCTGAACCGCCTTGTCCCAAGCGTCCTCGATCGCCCGGGAAAAGGGGAGTTTCGCGTCGTTGTACCGGGCATTGGCGATGGCGCCGGCGGCCTGAGCGGCCTCAAGGGTTTCGACGATATCACGGAACTGCGCTGCACGCCGTTCGCTCAGGTGGCGCAGGATGCTGGGATAGTCTTTGGCAGGCATTGGAATTCTCCTTTGTCAAAAGAATTTTCGCACCATCGCCGGAAAATACGAAGCCCTTCCGGGCAGGGCGCTAATCGCGCCCCGCTCCCCAGTTTCTTGCCGGATCGCTGCGGCGGTTTGGCGGCGTCGATGGCATAGTTTCCCCGTGGCGGTTTCCGTCTGGATCGAACCACCAGCAGTAGGGTTTGGGGGGCTGACGATTTCCGCTATTTGAAACGTACCGGTAGACATCCTTGTGGCATTCGCAGCCCGCCAGCTTCAGCACGCCGCCCTGCCCATACCCGCGGGCGTGGATGAAGATGCGATCGATCATACTGGCGGAAATGTCCTCCAGGGTGGCAATTGACGGATCCGCGGCGATGGCTTTTGCCAGCTCCTCGCGCGCCTGCCAGGCCGCGTCCTTTGCTGCCTGGTCAGCGCGCCGCTTTTCCCGCAGTTCAATGGATTTCTCGATCAGCTCCGCTTCACTGCCGATGTATGCGTCCAGCGCGGAAAGGTCCTTGGAGGCTCGTTTCGTTTTCTGTTCGACGACGCCGGCCTCGAACAGCTTGCGCAGAAGTCGGGCGCCGTGCGGGGTGATGACGTGGGGCGTATAATCGCCGCCCATAGACGCCCCCTCGGCCTCTCCCCGAGAAATCTCGAGGCCGCCAATCAGATCCCCGGTCAGCGAGGCAAGCAGAGCATCATCAAACGCGCGGATGGCGATATTGGGCTTCACATCGGGAATGAGGCGGACGACTTCGCCACGTTTCAGGCAAAGCTCGGGTTCAATTAGAAGGTCTTTGTTGTTCATGGTCTTTCTTGGTGCATTCCTGGCTCATCAAAAACCTGGCACATAGGGGATCGGGAGCCATGGGATGCCTGATGGCGGGGGCTGCTTGCCCCCGCGCGGTTTCGGGCAGGAAGGCGGGATACACCTCCCTTCAGGGGGCGGCAAGACTGCTTGGGGCGGGGGCCGACTTGCTATTGGCCTCTTCCCAAATCCGATCCAGCGCACACTCGATCCTGAAGCGGAGATCCTCCGGGGCGCCGCCCGGGACGCCCAGGCGCGTCATGATGAGCTTGGACACCCAGATGTCGCCGTGATGGACCAGATCGCCATTGAAGGCGCGGGCTTCGCTGACGCCTTCCAGTGCATCGGTCTCCACATCGAAGACCGGATTCTCACCAAGGAAGAAGCCGAACAGCGGCACCATCCCGTGACTTTCGGCCGCCACGATGAGATCCGCATCTTCCGGTGCCGCCGGCAACTGCTCCCAAAGATGCTCACGAGCGCCCTCAGGATCTGCACGCAGGAAGACGCGCCCATTGTCCGGGTCGCGTGACAGCACTTCCAGTCCGCACAGCCAGTTCTGGCGGCGCGAGGCTTTCACGCATTCCTCAGCCAGGCTTTCAACATCTGCCGCCGTCAGCGGCTGTGACAGAATATCTTGCGGGGCGCTCTCAAGGGCAAAGCCCCGGGAGAGCGGGTGGCTTACGATTGCATCGCGAACCGTGTCCTCACAGGTCTCATTGCCGATCGTAACCGCCAGCATATCGAGAACCTCGCTGGCATACCCGGCAGTGCCGGTGTCCGGACTGTCCACCTTGAAGACCAGGAGGTCGTCGGGGGTGCCATCCCGGCTGGTCGCCAGAGACAGGTTCCAGGATGTGCCGTTTTGATAAAGGGCCACTGAGAGCGTGCCCTCCGTGGCGGGATAGCCCGGCTCGTGCCAGCTGAATGAGTTCGGCTGACTCTCGGATTTCTGCAGCAGGAGCGGTTCGGCCTTCATGTCTTCATGTCCTCTTCATTCGGGGCAAGGCGGGCTGAAATATCGGCGAAGTAGTCCTGGAACCAGCTCGCCGCTTCCTCGGTCGCATTGTCGGCGAGTTTGATTTCAGATGTATTGCCGTCCCGCACCTCGAATTCAACCTTAACGATCACGCGGTCCGGGCGGCCGGGGGAGGTCTTCACGCGTGCGCGGAACCCATTCACGATGCCGAACATCGCCATGGCCATCGCCCCATCATCGAAGTAGCGCCACCGCTCCCAGTCCTCTCTGAACAGGTCGCCATAGGGTTTGAGCTTGTTTGCCAACTCGCCATAGCCGTACATGCCAAGTTTGGTTTCCATTTCCCGAAACGTCTTCCGCATCAGCGGAAAGTCCCGCTCGGGTACCCGGATAAGGATCTCGCGCTCGTTGTTGACGCTGCCCCGCCCGTCAGCGTCCGGCAGCCTGCAGCCGCATTTGGAACAAGTGCTCATCATCGTGCTCCTGGCAACTCAGGACGCAGGCATGGGGCCTCGCGCAGCGCTGATGCGCCGGGCAGCTGATGGGATAGAAAATGCACCGTCTTCGGCTCCTCGCAAAGTGTTTGCGAAAAACTATCACTTAGATTTTGCAACGGCAATGAATTTTGCAATGTTCGAGGCCGCTGACATCCTTGCCCGCGGCCCGGTGTCAGTCCGGCTGAAGGTCCCGTTCGCGCAGCGATGCGAGGATCTCGGCGGCGCCGGGCAGGCCGGCAAGAATTGGGTCCTCAATGCCTATTTCATCCAGGCCCAGCTCGGGCGCATCCATGTCAATCAGGCGGTAAGGCTCGAAATTCGTGGGCTGCCGCTGGCCGGAGCGAACATAGCCGCCCATGTTTGCCGAGAAGGCAATTGGCCCGTGCAGCCCCTCAATCAGGCCGCGTCGCGCCCAGTGCGTATGCCCGCTGACCCACATGTCGATCTGCAGGCCGAGAATGTCAGCACGCATATCGGATACATAGGCCGGGGCGTATGCGCCTTTGCCGGCTTTATGCGCGAGCACCTCGGGAACCGGAAGATGGTGCGTCATGACCAGGGTCTTCCCGTCAAAAGGCCGGGCCAGCGCGTCCAGGAGCCAAGCACGATCGCGGCGGTGAAAGGCCAGTGTGTCTTCGGCGCGCTGCTTTTCATCACTGCCAGGCGCTCTGCGGACCTTTCGGTAGTCGTTGATGAGATGTTCGGCCCCAAACATCTGGGCTTCCCGACTTCCGAGGATGTCGAAATCCGTCCAGAGCGTTGCGCCGAGAATGCGTGTGTCACCGATGATCAGCTCATCCCGGTCCAGGACGTGGATGTCATGGCCGGCGGCGCGCGCGGCCGCGAGATCTTGCGAAACGCACGCAACCGTTTCCTCCTGGCTTGAGCCGTATGGCTCATGGTTGCCGAAAATCGACACGACGGGCACCTGCCACGCCTGATGGATCTCCACCAGGGAAGCAACATGGCTGCTGGCCCGGTCAAGGTCGCCCGCAATCAGGATGGCATAGACAGAGCCCGCCGGGCAGGCCTCAGTCGGCAACGGGAACGGGACCGGGGCTTCCGCTGAGCCAAACTCGCGATGAAGATCGGACCATTGCAAAAACTTTGCCATCAGAAGGCTCCTTACAGGGTTGGCGCGGGTTCCGGCTCCGCCGCGGCGTGGTAGTCCTCGATAAGTGCGTCGAGATCAAAGCGGGCCTCCCGCAGCCCCTCCCAGGATTTCAAACCCTCGGTGTGAAGGGGCGGGAGCGTCTTGGTGAGCAATGTGCCGTGCGGCTCCATATCCTCGACGTGTTCGGCCAGCAGCCCGTTGAAGCTGGCCTCGATATAGATCCTGGCGGCCTCTTCGCTGCTCTCAGCGTTCACAACATATGAGCTGTCGCTCTGGCTGGCGTCACAATTGACCAGAAACTGCTTCATCGGAATCCCCCTTGGACTTCCCGAACATTACCGAGGAGATGCGAAAAAACAAACCGTGTATTCTTTCATCATAGACTGGGATGATGGGGAAACTCGCATGCGAAGGACAGCACATGAATAAGATGCCCGAATTCAAGCTCACGCTGCAGGCGCGAAAGTCTCCACACATGCTGGAAACGAAGCCGCGTTACGATGTCCTTGTAAATGGCATTCGCAAGGGTGAGCTGTACTTCAATATGCGCGGCTACCGCGGCGCGCTGCCGGATGTGCATGGATGCATGCTGGATCTTGGCGAGGCTCCCATTTCAGCCTACCGGCGCCAGGTTGCCGTCCTCAACCGGGAGGCCAAGGCGGAATTGGCCAAAGCCGCGGAGGACCGCAGTGTCGTTCTGGAGACGTATGACACGGCGGAGCGTGACAAGGTTGTTGTGGCATTGGGCGAGACCCCTGTCACGGAGGGGAGCGCAGGGATCGAGATGCGGACCATCAACCGCAGGGACATGGAGTATGCCCAGATCTTCTTTGATGGCCGACCGATCCCCGCAAGCTTTCTTGCCAGATCGGGAGCAGCTGAGCCGGTGTCCGATGAAACCCCGCTTGTGGATCTCATCGAGGGCGACAAAGTTCTTGCCGCGGTGGATACGGATGATCCGGCTTTTGTGCTGCTGGCGATCGGGCAGGTCCCGGCGGGCATGGGGAACCGGCCTATGAAGGCGCTCGATCAGGACAGTGTTGCCGATGCGGCAAGGGAGTTTGCATGGCTCACCCGGATGGCGTGGCGGGAGCTTCAGGCCGCTGCGGGCCGCAATCTCGTTGAGGCGGAGGCATTGCCGCTCATCGAAGGGCGCACGCTTCCGGAGCAGACCCGCCCGTCGCCAAATCCTGCGCCGAAACACGACTGGATCTGGTCAAAACTGCCGCGGCCTGAGGCAGTTTCGGAAGAAAGCCCGGGGTTCTGATCGGACAGGGCCGGGCGCCGCTCAGGCAGTGCCCGGCCCTGGCTGTCCTTTGCGCACCAACCGGTGAATATGATAGAGCGGGTTGTGGCCTGCCTGATCGCGGTGCGCGACCGTCAGGAGCACCTGCGGGCCGTTCCCCATGAGCTTGCGAACAACCGCATGCAGGAAGATCTCCGACAGGCGCAGCGCTTCTGCGTCCTGAACCTTCGAGAAGGGCTGCACGGGGTCCTTGCCCGCAAAACGCACGGCATCCTGTGCGAGGCTGCCCCAGCTGTCGCCCCGGTACCGCAGGTCGGACTTCAGGGCGTTGAGCGCAGGATGGCTGAAGCTGACTCCGCCCGGTTTGCGATGCACGAAATTGCTGATGAGCGGGCCTCCGGCCGCCTGCAGGATAAAGAACGGATAGCACCCGTCATCCATCAGCTGCTCATGGGCGTTGCGGGCCGGGAACCTTCTGCGCAGGAAGTCGTCCAGAAGCGCTTTGGGCCTATCCACGTATCCTTCCTTGAGAAGCCGGGCGTCATCGCCGAACTCGCGATAGAGGTTTCGGACCGTATGGGCATTCGCAGGATGCGCCTTGCTCTGTGAGAACAGGTAGCGCACGAAATTCCGCGCGTGATTGTGATCCACGAAGTGATGCTTGCCTTCCCGGTCACCGGCAAAAGGCACCAGGTAGAACACGCCCCGGTTCCCGCTCGGCGCGTCGACGGTCATGCGGAAAGCGGCAGGTCTTGTCATTCTGGAGGCCTGTATGGTTTTTTGTTTTCGCAGAGGCGCGGTTGGATCGGCAGACCTACCCGGCCGTCTCAAGCGACAAGAGCACACCGGGATCCGGCAGCGTGTCCTCGGGCCAGGATTCCACCTCCTCATAGGTGGTCTTGCCGTCAGGGAACCACTGCGACGCAAGCCGGAACAGGGGGCCTGTATCCGAGGCATCGCGCAGGGGCAGGCGGTTTTCCCGCATCGCCGTCATCATGTCAGGATCTGGAGAGGACACCATGTAGATGGCAGTTACCCCCTCCGGGCTGTCCTCCAGATCCAGCAAGGTCACAAGCCGCACCTTTCCGAGGAATTCTGCCGTGAAGAGGACTGGCCCGTCATACCAGAAGAGGGTCTCAATCACGTCGGGCATCTGAATTTCATTCGGCATTGCAAATTCTCACGTTGATATGCGAAAAACAATATCATAGCCTCACCTGCGTGTAATGCGAAAAAGAGATATCATGCTGAAATTTATTCACACGATCGTCGCCAAGGCCGCAGAAATCGACAATGGCCGAACGGCCTTGGATGTTCTGGACTATTCGCTGACTGAGCTGGGCGAGCTGGCAGAAGAGATCATCATTGCCCGCGGCGCCTCCTACAAAGCGCCCGGGAAGGACGGTGTCGCGGGCGAGGCGATCGATCTGGCGCTCTGTCTGATTGACCTGCTGCGGCTGACCCACAGCGGTGATATCTGCGCCATCGCTTCCGATGTCGTCCGGGAGGCGCTGGCCTCTGAATCCGCGCGGAAACCGCGTGCGGAACTGCGCCGCATCACTGCCTGCCTTGGAGGCATCACCAATGACCTGGAGCGGCACGGGCAATCCTCAGGGCTTATCCTTGCGGCTCTGGGCGCAGCGATCCGCATTGTCAGCTATGAGGTCCGGGATGCGGATGATGCTGCGATCACGGCAATGGCGGAGCCCAAGCTTGCCAAATGGGCCAGCACAGCAAAGGCGGCTGCCTGATATGGCGGGCCGGAATATCGAGGCTTGCGCCGCAACGCTGTTTGTCCTGCGCGGCGTCGCGGCGCTTATGGACCCCGACGCCCGCGTCTTCAGGAGTCTGAGCCCGTATGCGCTTGTCCAGGCGATCGATAGCCTGGAGCTCTATGATGAAACGGGCCAGCCCAATGAGAGGCTGCGCATTTCCGTTCCGCAATCGGTCAGGACTATCGGCGACGATTTCATCGACCATCTCAGCCCGGATCTGCGGCTTTGCTATTTGCGGTCCTGTGCGGTCCGCTCTGCCCCTGATCGGCGCATGGCTGGGCCTGTCACCGCACGGCAGATCATCGATGCGGTCGACACGCTGCTCTGCGGGCGTCTCCCGCCGCCGATCGATCTCGATGAGCCCATGGAGTATGATATTTCATCGGACAAGGCTCTGCGCGCGCCCCGGCCCTGGCAACGGGCCGCACCAGGGCGGCGGAATTTCTCGGCGCCGCGCCCGGCTCCCGGCGAGCTGAAAGCCCAATGGGGAAAGTTGGACGGGGAGAGTGCTGACCTGGTCTATGCGGGCGGCGCAGGCACGGCGCGTGCTGATCGCGCGCTGCTGCATTGCGCCTTCAGCGCGGTGCAGTGGACGGGCCCTTTGAGCCAGACATGGGAGCCGTCGCTGATCGAAGAGCTGGTACGGCGCGGTTATGATCCGGAGACGATCCGGTTCTCGATCAAGAAGAAGGCATCAGGGCCGGCCCGGCCGGGATCATGAGTGCTGCATCGGTTTCAGGAAGAGATCTTTGGCATTGCAGGGGGCACGGATCCGGGACCGGCAAGACGGCACATCAAGGCTCTATGCCCTCATCCTGCCTGAATGGCGGTAGATCTCCAAGTTCATCGGCGATCTCAAAATCGCCAAGACGCTCCGGCAGAATGCCGCCCCGCGGGCACGACAGGGCCAGAGGATCATGAAGCTCGTTCCACCAGATCCCTGCCAGCTCTGGCATTTCGGGCGCCAATTTCAGCATGGCATAGAGAATGATCGCTCCAGCTTCGCCGTCCAGACGATCCGCCCACCGCTCAAGGGTTTCCATGCCGCGATCCGTCAGGGACCAGCCCGAAACGCTGTCCACCAGCCCCCCCGTTTCAGACGGGACGCCGTCGCAAAGCGTGTCGCCGTCGATCTCTTCGAGAGCGGACTCGTAATCAGCGCAGGTCATGTAGGACCAGCTGTCCGCCTCGGAATCGTAAATCCAGGCGCGCCAGAGCTCACAAGGTTCAGCAAGCCCTTCCGCTTCAGCCCAGGACATGATGCCCGCCCGATCTGCATCCGTCAGGATGCAGGCGTCAAGCCACTTGGCGCCTGGCCTATTCAGCGTCCACACAGGGCCCGCAATCCGCGCAATATGCCCCCAGTCCTGCGGGTCCACAGATACAGAAAGGCAAGGGCCCTCGAGAGAGGGCCGCCTGGTGCGGCTGGCGGGGTCAAGAGAGCCAACATGCCATACTTCATCGATGTTCTTAAACATTCCGGATCCTCGCAAAATCGGATTGAAGCTTCTTGCGGATGGGCGAAAATGCAAAACGGCTACGGTTCGTCGCACCAATCGGCATCGGTATCCGCGGCCGCTTCCCGGGGCGCGGGCGCGGTGAGGTGCTCCACTTTCCGGCACCGGACCTCCCCAGCCGGATCCGCGGGCAGGAGTGCGCTGCTGGCCTTGGCAATTGCGTATGGATCGCAGGCAAAGAGGCCAAAGCTGCCAGGCCATCCCGAATTGAATTCGATGACTTCCAGTCTGCCATCTGCCAGCTCCGCCACATCAATCGTCATCGTGCGCAACCGCGAGCGGGCGGCGACCTCGTTAGCAAAGCGGACCATCCGCCGGGAAAGCTCAGCATTCCAAACCGGGGTGCGGCTCTCGGGGTCTGTGTAATGCAATTCTTCGGCCGGGCGGCCTGTCTCTGCCGCCAGTCTGGAGCGATCCAGTGGGGTGAGATGAAATGCGACCGGCGAATGCGTGACCAGCGTGCCGTCCACGAATACCAGGCGGCGCTCATTGCGCATTGCAACGTGCTCCTGGACCATAAGGCAGTCGGGCCGCTCGATGAAGGAATACACCATATCTCCGATGGCCTCGTGCAGGCTCATCCCGCGCGGAACCCGTTCCGTCATGAGCTTTTCCTGCATTGCCTTTACAAAGGCATCCTTGCCGGCAGCATGCAGCCGAGCAACTTCCAACTCCGCTTCCTGAAGCCCGCAAACCTTGAAAGATCTGGAAATCCCCCAAAGGAACCCGGGGTCACGGGCATAGTCCAGCTTGGCCTGGCCGGATCCAGATGTGCCGAACCCCAGCTGCCGGCCGCGGCCAAAGACGGTCGCGTCTGCGGGGGGACTGGCTTCCGGCGGCAGGATAGTGATCCTGGAACCGTAGGTGTCATGCATGGCTTTGGAGAGGCAGGCATCCTCCAGACGTTCTTCGGGATCGGTGGTGCCTGACAGGCGATAGTAAAGTGTGGTCATTCTGAAGTCTCGTTGCGAATTGCTCCCGAGAGGGTCGGGCTCTGCATTTGAAAAGGCGGCCATTGGCCGCCTTCGGTCTGCCTCGTGGCAGGGTTTAGGTTTTCAAACGGTAGCGGAACGACTTGCGGCCGCCTGCGCCGATATCTTTCTGCCGCACGACCCCCTCACGCTTGAGGATTTTCAGCCGGTGGCGGATGGCTTCGCTATGTGCGCGGCTGCTGCAGCCGCTCAGATTGTCCACCAGGTCAGCAATCTGCGCCACGGAGATCCATTCGGCGGAGAATTCCTCAAAGACGCTCCTGATGCGCGTCATCAGATCATCCGCTGCGGCGCGGTTATCATGCGGAGGCATTTCGCGCGCGGGTTTCTGCCCGGCACCCGCGATCTGCCCGGCAGGGAGCGCGCCGTCGATCATCCAGCCCGAACCGTCCAGGACAATCGTCTTGCCCACCATTTCCGGAGTGACTTCGATCGTGTTCAGTTCGCCGCGGACAATCTTCATGGCAATTGCGAGAAGATCCTTTGGCAGCGGCTGCAGTCCAGCGGAGGGAGAGGGAGCCGCCACCGCGTCCTGCGGGAAAGGCATCACGACCGGTTCCGCGGGAGCCGGCGTGGTATGGGTCGTTGCCGGGGCGGTTTCGGAGGGCTGGAGCTTTTTCTGGGCGGCTTGCTGCATGAGGGACTCTTTCAATCTGTCGGGGGTGATATTGAGCGATGGTTTTTCGCAAACTACTGGCGGCAAGACAGGCGGTGTTACATCCATCTGCGGAGCCGAAAGAGCACGCCGGTTGCGTAGATCCCGCATTTCACGATCCGACTTGGTCCAGCGATCCTTCTTCTTGCGTTTCTTGCCCGAGCTCTCATCCGGTGAGCGCAGCTCTTCCAGAAGGGTCTGGGCCGGTTGCGGGGCAGGGGTGACTTGAGCGCCGAGGCGCAATGCCCGCTTGCACTCCGCTACCAGGTTCACCGAGGCGCGCCGGTCACTGGGGGTGCCTGATGCAATGACGGATTTTCCCGCAAGAGGGTGTGTCAGCTTGAAATGGTTCTTCCCGGTACGCTCTGCAGACCAGCCCTCATCGAGCAGCTTGATGAGCGTGGTCCTGTAATCCTTGTGTGTGACGGCTCGTAGAAACGATCGATCATGTTGCATTCCAATCTCCAATCTTTGCGTTAAGCATGATACTTTTTCGCAAATTCCGCAAGACTTCAGAATAAGAAATTCGCAAACATTTGGTCGCCCTGTGCTGGCTTGAGCGCTACCCGGCAATAAAAAAGGGCGGGATGAACCCGCCCTCGATGCCATCCCGGTGTTGAGGCATCAAACCAGTTTAAGCTGGCTGTCGCTGCTTTTCTTGTCTTTCTTCTTCCGCCAGGCCTTGTAGGTCTCCCAGTGCTCGATGAGCATGGTCAGCGTTTCGGCCCGGCTCAGCCCGCCGCGGCGGCCCTTAGCCATATTGCGCAGGCTGAGGATCGGGTTGTCCTTGCCCAGATCGGCGCCGTACTCGATGCCGTCCAGGAAATCCTCGCCCCACTCCGCATGCTCCCGCGTAACGCGGTAAATGAAATAGGTCATCACACCGGCCGATCCGATATCGGTCATGCCCTTGCGGCGGGCGCGCGGGAAGGCTTTTGCCATGTCCGGGTGATCGTTCAAGGTGTTGATGATCTCGGTTGTGGAAGGCGTATTGCCCGTGCCGGTCAGCGGAAGATTGTTATCCTCTTTCCACTGCAGTTTGCCGGCGGCCGCCAGAACACGATCATCGACCCGGTTGCCCGCCCGGCGGACGGTGCGCTTCGCGTGGGTGTCGAATGTGGCGAAAGCCTCATCCGGGATGCCGACTGCGATTGGCACTTCGATCGGCACATCAGCCTCAATGATCGCATGCAGACGGTGCTGACCATTGAGCAAGCGCGGCTTCGGCGCCGCATTGCCTTTGACCGGCGCTTCCGGATCCATCGTGAAACAGATCGGCTGGGCATTGAGCATCCAGTGGCCGTTCAGAATGTCGCGCTTGATGACCTCGATGTGGTTCTTCTGGATCTTGCGGTTCCCGGAGTTGAAGGTCAGCCAGTTGCGAGCCATGGCGGGTGTCACCGTCATCATCTTGACGCGCTCCTTACCCTCATCGGTCTGCGTTCCGTGCTGGATTTCTTCGTCGATCTGGCCGCCGAACTCATCAGTGGTGGAGCTGGTATCATACCGCCCATCGCGCAGGCCCGGATAGCCGTCTACCAGGGGCAGGCCGAGGTTGGCCGGAGCATGCTCCCGCAGAGCCGCGCGGGAGATAGGCTTGCCATCGTCGTCCATGGGCGTGGACCCGTAGTCTTCCTCCCAAACATAGTGCTTGTTGACCTTCTTGCCCTGCACGTGATCGTTGAAGGCCAGGGTCGCAAGCGCCAGAGCGTGGTCCACATGGACAGACGTATCTTTCTGCTCAAGAATGCTGAGATGCATGCAGAAAATACCCGGCGGGGTGTCCAGGCCGGCCGTGCGATGCGGGCCGAGTTCGCGCAGGAAGCTCATGAGCTCCTCTTTCAGGCCAGCGCGCAGCGCCATGAAGGCGAGAACCGGGCGCGCGGTGGAGTGCAGCATGCTGCCCTTGGTTGCCTCGGCGATGTCGCAGGCCTCGAGCAGCTCAGGGTTTGCAGCCAGAACCCGGTCGTAACGGGACCAGCTGATCGGCAGATTTTCACGTCCGAGGCTGCCGTTTTCAATGCGGATCAGCTTTGACATGGTGCGGACGACTTTGCCCGCATGACGGACGCCGCGGCTTTCCAGAACCCCCTGGTACGAACGCCGCCGGTGCTGGTCGATCGTATGGAGTGTATCGGCGCGAACATTGCGGGCCACGATGGTCTTGAAGGGGACACCTGCGGACACACAGGCATTCAGCCGCTGGACGCCATCGATGAGGCGACCGTCTTCGTCGAAGATGATCGGCTGGCCGTTGAGGATCCAGGCGCCATTGGCCATGGCCTGCGAATAGGTCGCGATAGCCTTGCGGTCTTCATGAGGGTTTACAGCCGTCTCCAGCATCTCGGAAGCGCGTTCCGGCGTAATTTCCTCAACCTTGAAACTCAGTTTCGCTGCTTCAGCAGATGGTTCGGGTATTTTCTGAACCTCAGATTCAACGATGTCGTCTGCTGCTGTCATCCGGTTTTCCTTTCGGTTATTCCCGCTTGTGCGGAGCGTCTGGAAATCATTTGTCAGATCCTCACGGCCCCATCCGGGGCGTGCATTCCCTTGCTGCGAAGGCGCTGTTTTCCGTTGCGTCAGAAGCATTCGATGCGCCGCTCAATGATCAACTCTCAACATGATTTTCGCGCTTTGTCCACATATTTTTCGCGCTCTGAGGTGAGAAATCCGCATTTTAACCAGTTCCCCACCAGATTTGGCGGGAGGCCACTTGATTTTTTGGTATTTCGCATCAGCGATTTTGCCAGTTGTCAAGAAAACTCCATAGCATGAAGGGGCTTGCGCAAAAAATTGCCGCCCTGGTTTTGCGGCGCTATTCTTTGAAGATGTGGCTGCCTTGAAGCGCTCGCGGGACAGTTGAGCCGTCAATTGCGATGCCTGATCACAACTTTTCTCGCAGATATCCACATGAAAACCGTTGTGTCGCGCCGGCCGTTCTTTGTTCTTTCGGGAGGTCTCAATACGATCTGTTAAAATCAGACTGGAGCGCGCAATGCCCATTAATGTGGAACTCAAAAAGAAAGCCCCGAAATTCGATGGGGATCGGCCGCGGTGGAACCTAGTTGCGAGCGGGCCGGTTGAACTGTTCAATACGGGCATGGAACGCTTCATGTTCCTGCATGGCATGAACGGCATCAATGAAGAGGGCGATTATTCGATCTGGTCATCGATGCCCTCCATTGGCGCGCCTCCCGTCTATCTGGCAGATATTCTGCGAAAAAAGTACGGGTGCAAGCTCAAGCCGGATACCGCCCGCCTGATAGAACAGGCCGTAAAAGGCAGGGGCGATGGGGACAACCTTGATCATTTTATCGGCCGCCCGAACAAGCGCACCGGCGGAGGGGTGGATCTCGTTGTTGCTGCCGGGTCGGTCGACTTTATCGCGAACTGCTCAGAGGATCATTGGGAGCGGCGCAACTTCCTTGAGGGCGCGGGCTGGACACCGATCGAACAGCCTACGCCTGCCATTGCAGAGCGGTTCGGCACCAGGCCCTACCGGACTCGCGATCCATTCCTGGCAGGCAACCTGGAAATGTACATGCCAGCGGCCGTGAAGCAGAAAATGCAAAAGGCGCTTGGCGCAGCCAGCCGCAATATCGCGCTGAGCAAGACCCAGAAGGCTCCCGATGATTTCGCTGTGCCGGCCCCGGAGGGGATCGATTACTTCGATTTCCAGAAGGGCGGCATCCAAATGGTGGTGGACAGCGGCAAGGGGGCCATCATTGCTGACGACATGGGGCTCGGGAAAACCATTCAGGGTATCGGCGTACTCAATGGCCGCCCGGATGCGAAACGGGCCATTTTTTTCTGCCAGGCGAACATGAAGCTGAAATGGGTTCGCGAAATTGAGAAGTGGAAAATCAACCGTGATCTGACCGTGGGCTACGCTGAAGGCTCAACCTTCCCTGATACGGATATCGTAGTGATCAACTACGATATCGCCCAAAAGAACATCGACAAGATCCGCACGATCAACTGGGACCTGGTGATCACTGACGAGGCCCATAACCTGAAGAACCCTGAGGCCCAGCGGACCCAGGCCATTCTGGGCGATCTCGACAGCTTTGAGGGCCTTGGACCTATTCCGATGAACAAGAACGGGCAGCTGGTCCATTTGACCGGTACACCCAAGCCGAACCGGGTCGCCGAGCTGTGGCCGCTGCTCACCTCAAGCCGGCCGGATATCTGGGGCAGGGGCCCTGAGGCGCGGCAGGCTTTTCTCAACCGGTATGAGCCTCCCATCCTGATCCAGCGGGAGGTGCAGTCAAAGTTCAAAGGGGGCAAGCCGCGCAAGATTATCGTTCCAATGCCCGGCAAGCCGATCCGCGAGCTGGAACTGCAGATGCGCATGCGCGGGTCGGGTTCCTTCATCCGGCGCCTGAAGCGGGATACGGATCTGCCGCCCAAGATGCGCACCCCGATCGAGATGCCATTCCGCCTCTCCAAGGAGGATCTGGAGGTTCTCAAGCAGGCTGAGGCGGACCTGGATGAAATCCACGATCGCATCCGCGGAAAGAAGCTGACCGCCGGACAGACACGGCAGGCCCGTGAAGTCATTGACGTAATCGGCGGCATGAACCCGGGAAGCCCCCATTTCTCGGAAATCGCGCGTGTGCGAAAAAACCTCGGCGTTCTCAAGGCGCCCCATGCGGCCCGCTTCATCATTGACGAGCTGCATGACGATAAGGATCTTCCGGCCGATCTTCGCCGGAAGACGGTGGTCTTTGCGCACCACAAAGAGGTTATCCGCAAGATTGCCGAAATGGCGGAAGCCGAGTTTCCAGGCGGGGTGCTTGTCTATGATGGCAGCTCCAAGGGCAATGCGCAGCAGGCGCAGGCCAAAGTGGATGCCTTCCAGGAAAATCCGAATTCCCGTTTGTTCATCATGTCGCTCTCGGGAGCAACCGGGATCACTCTGACCGCGGCACACCGGATGCGTGTGGTGGAGCCGGACTGGTCCCCCTCGAACATGACGCAGATCGAGGACCGCATCTGGAGGATTGGGCAAGAGCAGGCTTGCGACATCGGATATCTGTTTGTGCCGAATTCACTGGATGTGAAAATGGGACTTGCACTTCATGCAAAAATGGAAACCGATGAGCGCGCAGTGAATACAATGAGTTATCGGGGGATGAAGACCACGAGGCGCGCTTCATCGGAAATTGTGACTGGCGACGCCGGCGCATCTGGAGTACGGGTGAACAAAACCCGGACCCGGTCCGGGAAGAACGCAAATGTGGATGAAACCCAGCCCGAGCTCCCGTTATAAGGTCAGGCATGAACTTCGACTCTGAAGCAGAAAAACCTGTGTCTTTTGTGCCCATGATGGATGGCAGCATCAAGCTGGGCCCCATCAAGGGTGCGAAAGGCCGTGAGGTCATGACCCGCATGCTTGCTTGCGATCTCCATATCCCCCGGGAGGAAGGCGCGCTGTTCACTGCGCGGTCGACCCTTGAGGGATTTGAGATGCGTGCAGAAGGGCCGGGCGTCATGGGATATCTGGTCGACAGCGAAGGGCTCGAGGCATCCGAAACGGATCTTGAATACTTTGCCAGGCCGTTGCTGGAGCACTGTCCCCAGATTATCATTGAGGGCTCCCACCTGGTTGATCGCGATATCAAGGTGTTGTGCCGGACCATCATAGAAAGCGATCCGGACATGCCGAGCGGGGTTTCGGTGACGTTCTGGCGCTCCCGCATCGGCGCCGGTATCGGTGTGGATCATGGCCTCTAGGAGGGCTGCAAATGTCAGAAGAGCAAACACGGGAAAGCATTGCCGAGGACGTCAACCGGATGTTCAACGCAATGCATTGCGAGAAAATCGTAAAGCGGATTCCTGACCCGGGACTCCGGCAGAAGATTTGCAGACACCTGTCTGCGAAATATGAAGTTCCAGATCGTCAGGACTACTCTGAAAAAGGAACCGTAACCACGCTGGTCTCCTGCCGCTTGATGGAGGACGCCCGGGCCAGCCGTGATGACCGCGCCGAGCTGCGGAACTTTCTTGTGGGGCTTCTGACCGAGGCGATCATGTCCTGTGAGGGTGTGACGGCCGCGCCGGAACAGCAGGCGGCGGCGGAATCCAAGGCACCGGATCAGGAAACCATGACCCTCGATATCCGGCGCGAGCTTGCTGCGGAGCAATCCGGTCCGGCCAGGTTTGCAGGCGGACCGCCCGACCTGACCCTTTTCCCGCAGGAGCGGGCTGCCAGCCCTGAGATCCCCTTGGATTACCTGAGCCTGCTGGGTCCGCCGCCGCCGCTCTCATCTGGGGAAAAGCCCCTCGGGGACTGGTTCAGCGGCATCCCGGCTGATCCGTCGGTATTTGCCTTTGGCATGGAGCTTGACGAGCGCGGGCATGAACGGCTCGCGGATATGGAGGCGGAATTCCTGTCTTCCCCCAAGATCATGCTTGACCGGTATGGAAAGACAGAAACCCTCAAGCGGCCTTCGGCGCCTGAAGGCGGCAAAACCTCTCAGGACCGGCTGGCGGGCATGGCGCTTCAAGCCGGTGACACAACAAGTTCTGATCTTGAGATCCTGCGCGCGTTCCGCGACAGCGTTGCGCGCACCCTGCGTGAAGTGTGGCCGGAGCAGGCTGAAGGGCTTGCAAGCGTCGGGGCCACGTTGCGGACAGGGCGGGAGCTGATGCAAATGCTTCGCCAGGCCTGGAGCCTGGAGGAGTTTTGGCTGGGTGAGTTCGGCGGCGCCCTGGAAGGCAAGGAGCAGATCATCCTGGGATGTCCGCACCCGGATCACGCGATGGAGCCTGGCCTTCTGTTCCGCCGGGCTGCCTTCCTGCATCTTCTGTCGGGCGATCATATGTCGGATAGCCTGCTGGAAGCAGCGCGCGAGCTGCGCTGCTCGATGGCGCTGCGCGGGCATGATCATGACGATGAGCAGACCATGCATATCGTTACAACATTTGATCCCCTGTTCGAGGATGATTGCACAAGGCCCCTTTCTGCGTATAGGTTTGCGAATAATGAAATGGAGCCCGCCCTCTGACCTGACGCGCGGGCGAAAAGGAGTGTTCGATTGAGTTCTTCGATTGTAATTTGCGAAAAAGGGACACAAGCCCAGGCGATCAAGCGGGCTGTCGGTTCCAAATTCGGCCAGGTGCTGCCCGCGCAAGGGCACATCCTCACTCTGAAAGAGCCTGATGAGGTTCGTGAGGAATGGGCGGGGAAATGGCGCCCTGGGCTTCTGTGGCCTGGGCGCTTTTATGAGAAGAAGCCGGTGCCTCAGACGAAGGCCAAGCTCGACGCAATCCGCAGCGCGGCACGTTCCGCCAGCCGCATCATCATCGCAACTGACTGCGACCGGGAAGGTCAGCTGATCGGGGATGAGATCGTCGAGTATCTCGGGTTTCGCGGAGAGGTGCTGCGCTGCATCTTCAACGCCGAGGATCCGAAGTCTCTGCAGCAGGCATTTGCAAACCTTCGGCCGAACTCAGAATTCAGGGGCCTTTACATGTCCGGTCAGGCCCGGGAACAGGCCGACCAGACCACGAACCTCTCCCTGACCCGTACCGCGACCGCCTGTCTCAAGGATCCGGGCTCGCGCGGCGCTATTGGCATCGGACGGGTGAAGAGCCCGGTTCTCGGGATTATTTGCAAACGCGAGCTGGAGATTGAAAACTTCCAGCCGCAGGACATGTTCGAAGTCGACGCTCAGACCTCGGTGGCCGCTGGCGCCTTCACTCTGACCTGCTCCAAGCTTCCGAAATCGCTTCTCAAAGAGCAGATCGAAGATGCGGAGGATGAGGATGAAGAGGAGCTGACTGAAGACCAGGCAGCTCTGCAGGAGCAGGAAAACACGTCCGGCCGCATCATGAAGCGCGATATCGCGGAGGGTCTGCGTGCCGCGGTTGTGGGCTTTCAGGGCGACCTGCGCTCTAAGTCGGAGAAGAAGCGGCAAGGGCCTCCGAAGCTGTTCGATCTCACCGCCCTGCAGTCGACCGCTTCCTCCAAGTTCGGCTGGACCGGTGAGAAGACGCTGGAAATCGCTCAGAAGCTCTATTCAGAACGAACCTTGATCACCTATCCGCGCGGTGAAGCAAAATACCTTCCCGAAAACAACATTGCGGACATTCCCAAGCTGGTGCCGGCACTCCTGCGCCTGCCGGAATTCGGCCGTCATCAGCCGCTCCTGCAGTCTCCGCAAGTGCGGAAAGGGAAAAGCGGGCATTTTTCCAACAAGGCCCTCGAGGGGCTGTCTCACTATGCGATCATTCCCAACGTCAATACGGCCGAAAGCTTCGCTGCGACCGTGCCAAGCCTGACGCAGGATGAAGCGAAACTGTTTGATGTCATCGTCCGCCAGTACCTTGCGGCGCTGGCACCTGATTTTGAGTACCGCCAAACCACCATCGAGATGCGGTTCCCCTGGAAAGGGCATGACTGGGACTTCCGGACATCCGGGCGGGTCCCGCTGGTTCCAGGCTGGAAAGAGATCCTTGGCGGCGCGGGCTCATCTGCGAAAGATGGCGAGCAGGAGCTTCCGGCCATCAATGCTGGCGAAAAAGGAAACGTCGAAAGCGCAAAGCTGCGCACTGTGACGACCAAGCCTCCTGCGCGGTATACCGAAGGCAGCCTGATCAAGCTGATGCAGGAGGCCTGGCGCCTGGTGCCGCCCGGCCCGAACCGCGAGCGGCTTAAGGCGGCCAAGGGCATCGGAACACCCGCGACACGCGGTGATGTTGTGAAGGGGCTCATCGAGCAGGGGCAGGTCAAGATGAAGGGTAAGAGCTTCATCCCGACAGAGGGCGGCATGCGGCTTTACAAAGCGCTCATGCAAGCCTGCCCGAATGTCGTCGATCCGGCACGCACAGCGATCTGGGAGACGATCTTCGATCTCGTGGAGCAGGGGAGGCTGGCCGCAGAGGATGCCCTGGAGAAAATCTTCCAGGAGACAAAGAAGGAGATCCAGAATATCACCAACGCGTCCGGATCGGTGAGCATCACGATCGGCAAGACGGTGAAGCCAAGCCCCAAGATGGTTGCTGCGGCAAAGGCAGTCTCTGAGCGCAAGAAGATCAAGCTTCCTGCGAAATGCACAACGGATGCTTCCGTGTGCCGGGCATTCCTTGAAGAGCATCTTCCCAAGCGTGACCCGAACGCCCCCGCGGGGCAAGGCGGAACCTATCCGCCCTCGGAGAAGCAGCTTGCCCTGGCCGCCAAGCTTGCAGGCGAGGCGGGCACGCAGGTTCCGGACGATGCCAAGGAATCCTCAAAGGCGCTGTCGGCCTGGATTGATGCCGCGATGAAGAAGGCGCCGCCCCGGCCGCCATCCGAAAAACAGCTCGCCTTTGCCACCAAGCTTGCCGAAGAAAACAATGTGGACCTGCCGGCAGCGGTCAAGAAGAACATGAAGGACTGTTCCGCATTCATCGACAAGATGATGGGCGGCGCAAAGAAGTCCAGCGGCAGCCGCCGCAAACAGACCGCGTGATCTGCGGTGATCGCCCCGGCCCGCGCGGCCGGGGCGAATTTGCGAAAAAAACATCTCAACGAATATTTTTCGCATTGCGCTTTTCTTGAACCTGATTAATTCTCGCCTTGTCAACGACGGCCTTGTGCCGCGTTAGGACGACTACTGATGCGAAAAAAGGAAAACCTAAATGTCGACCCTGCTGAAAGCCCTGAACAAGTCCATGCGTAAGAACACCCCGCGCACGCTGCGCGGCAGCGCCAATATGGTGGGCAAGGTACTCGAGTACGGCGAGAAGACCATCAAGGTTGAGGTCCTGAGCGGCCCGATCGCCGGCCAGGAGATCGACATCGATCCCGGCAACAAGAAGGTCAAGGACTTCGAGAAGGAATCGAAGGCACAGACCTCCTCCTACACCCCCGTCGGCGGCATCCTGCGCTTTGACTCCGTTTCGGCGCAGAACGACGGCACCTACAAGTCGAAATGGACCAACGCCTGGATCAAGAACCCCGGCGATGAGCACGAGCTGCTGGCAGACCAGCAGGTGTCCTATTACGACACCGGCCGCACGAACTCGAACGATCAGCCGATCATCTCTCTGCGCGTGCTGAAGCGCGACAACGAGCAGAAGGTCACCAGCCTGGACGAAATGCGCGACGCGCTGGCCGACGCCTTCGCTTCGAGCCGTTCGGCGATGGTTGTCGATACCTCCGAAGGTTTCGCGACCATGTCCTACTATCTGCCGGGCAAGCGTGAAGGCGACACCTATGTCCACAAGGACCCGATCGAATTCGCCGCGAGCCTGATCGAGGATCTGGACCCGGAAGCGAAGGAAATCTTCAGCAATATCCTGTCGACCCAGGGCCTGACCATCGTGCCCGTCCGCAACATCACCGTCGGCCCGAAGTCGGCCGAGGAAACCAAGGCCTCGATCGAGAAAGCCGAAGCTGCTGGCGAAAAAGCCCGGATCATGACCGTCAACCCCTATGCCTATGAAGCTCCGTCCCTGGGTATCCGCCTGTCCGGCGCGCTGGCCCGCAAGGACCGTGATGGCAACCTGGAAATCGCGGCTGAATACGCCGAGCGCCTGAAAGATGCGTTCCTGTCCTCCGCCAAGGAAGATGCCAAAGCGTCGTTCCACGCAGACGGCTGGCGCGGTGTTTCCGACACCGACCTGAAGGACTTCTTCGAGGCCAATGGCGTGTCGCTGGTGAAGCACCCCTCGATGACCTGGAACAACGCGTCCATCCACCTGCAGAAGTTCGACGGCGGCAGCGACTTCTTCGCGGCCAAGACTCACGAAGCCAACCGCTACGGCTCGCCCTATCCGGCGCTGAAGTGCTGCGATGAGCTGCGTGCGGCCTATGCCACCGAACTGCACGACGCGGTTCTGGCCGTGGTCAAAGCGCCGGTCGCAACTGCTGAAGCCAAAGAGGAGGCGCCCGCCGCCAAGTCGGCTGAAGCTGAGAAGCCTGCTGCAAACGAGGCTGAGCAGACGGCGGAACAGGCGGAAGCCCAGGCCGAGGAAGCCGCAAGCATCGACGACATGCTGAACGAAATCGGCAACGAGCCAATGTCCTGATACAGGGTCTTTATGCGAAAAAGAAAAACCGCCTTCGGGCGGTTTTTTTTATGTCTGTCCGCAAGGCCGCCCTGCATCTGTAGCAGCCTGCCGCTTGCCCCAAAAAGAATTTCACAAACATTGCTATTTTCCTGATTTATTCCCCTTCCGAGCGGCTTGCTGTTTTCACCCCGAAACGCGAAAATCTGAAACGACGCTGATCAAAGCACCTTGAGGGATTATCGATATGGCAACTCAGAACCAGCCAGAGAATAACCGTGCGAACCTTGTAGCCTGGGTGGGTTTTGCCGATAACGCCGCAATCTTGCGCCGCGTGCTGGTGCCGGGTGGCGCCAAAGGTCTCTTGCTGCGCACCACCGAAGGGGATCTTGCTGAAACGATCCGCGAAAAAGCATTGAGTTTCGGCTTCACCGAGCTGAAAACGCGGGGCACCCTGCGGATGCTGTTCCCGGATGGGAAAATCCCCTTCGGCGCAAACGCCCTTGCGGCGGCCCTGGGCGGTGAGACCTTTGCGGTTGACCGTGATGTCCTGTTGTCCGACAAATGGACCATCAACCTGTCCGAACGGGCGCCAGCTGTTGCGCAAATTGCGAAAACCAAAATCCATCAGCCGGATCCGAAGAACATCGAAACGATCGGCCTCAACATCCGCGGCGAGGAAGTTGTGCGGGATGGCACCGGCCGCTTTTTCCGCAGGGTGAACCAGGCAGACGGCCGGAGCAGCTTTGTTCACGAGGGGGAGGGCGAGAACGCAACCCTGTTCCTGCGTGCGGGGCGGAAGGAAGACCTTGAGGTGATCGCCTCAAGCCTGGTCGTCATGGGCTCGCGGGGCACCCTTCACTCTGCAGATTACCGCCGTGTCGTTGAAGCCGCCTGCGAGCCGGGTCCGCACGGGCAGCTCGATATGGAAATGGACGAGGTCTATGCGGCGGTGCGCTACCACATGCTGCGCGAAATCTCTGCCATTGCCATCGAGAACGACGCCTCCAGGGACAAATTCATCGCTGCGCTGCGGATCGCAACAGCAACCGGCTTTGTTCTTTCGGCGAAGTCCGAACCAGACTCCGTTCTGTCGCCTTCGCCAGCGATGATCGCGTTCATGCGCCGGGCTGTGCGCGGTCAAACCGCGGTCGACTTCCGCGGTTCGGATGACCTGCGCATCGCCATGCCGCGCATCAGCCGTGATGATGCGCCGCTCCAGGTTCATGACCTGGGCGGCATGCCTGCCGACGGCCTCAGTGCTTACGCTTCCAACGTCCTCGCGCGCCGCCCGGCAGCGGGCCGGACCATTTTCCGCGTTCCTCTGAGCGCCTCGAGTGACGCCATGCAGAAGTTGCGCGCCGAAGTCGGCCGGAATTATGCGCTCGAGGTGGTGGCCGAAATCAATTCCGCCGTTGCGGATGGGATGCAGGACGGCGATCCATCAACCATCATGCTGATCGGTGAGCGCCGGCCGGAGCCACTGGATGCTCTGCCGCAGGCTGCGCTGCGCACCTTCTCCGTGCTGACCACAGACGATCTGATGAACCTGGAGCGCGAGATCTCCCGCTCGCAGGCCAGGATCCGCGATTTCCACAACGGGGTGGAAGCCTCCGCGAAGGATGTTGAGGATGATCGTGAAGAAAACCTGCGTCAGAAGCCCTATCAGCCGCTGTCTTCCGTGAAGGAACCCTTCACGATGATCCCGGTTGCCCTGGAGGGAGCCACCTCCAAGGCGCTTGACCGGGTTCGCCGCGACTTTGAAGACCGCGGGGGCGTGGACGGGGTTGTTGCCGCCGCACTCGGCCAGTCGATCGATAGCCTTGGCGACATCCTGACTGCGGAGCAGGTGGATGCGGTTGCCATGCGCATGAACGCCCGCGAACGCGGCCGCGGCTTCCTGCTTGCCGACCAGACCGGCGTGGGCAAAGGGCGCTCTCTGGCCGCAATCGCCCGTGAGCATCTGCGCGCAGATCCGCGCAACAAGGTTCTCTACCTGACTGAGAGTGCCGAAATCAATGCGCCCGATGTCGGCCGCGATCTGAAGGATGTAGGCGCCTGGCCTGAATGCCGCACGCTGTTCATGACCGCAAACACACGGATGCGGGATGTCACTATCGACCCCGAAACCGGGGAGGAGATTGTTCAGGAGCTGACGTCTCCGCCGGCCGCGCGCCGCAAGGAGATCTTTTCCTCTGAGGCATGGCCTGAGGAAAACAACCTGATCATCAGCACCTACTCTTCCTTCCGTGGCGCGGAGGATGACCCGTCTTCGATCTGGGCTGCTAACGCCGTGGATGAGCGCACCCTGATCATTCTGGATGAGGCGCATAATGCGCTGAACCCGAAATCCCGGCAGGGGCGCAATGTCCGCAACATGCTGGACCAGGTCGGGCCGGCCAACGTGGTCTACGGCACCGCAACGCCGTCGCGCGACCCTTCGGGCATGAACCTCTACAAGCCTCTGCTGCCGCAGACTTCGGATGCTGGCCTCGATGAGCTTCTGGACAACATGGTGTCGGGCGGTGAAGTCGCCCAGGAGGCTTTTGCCACCATGCTGGCTGAAGACGGTGTTCTTCTGCGGCGCGACCATGATCTCTCGAACATCGATTTCCAGGTGTCTCTGCCCGACGACGAGCAGATGCTGCGCTACCAGGAAATCATGAACACCTTCTCGCCGGTCGTTGAGCTGATGATCGAGTGCTCGGGCCAGATCGGGGAGCATCTCGGACGGCGTCAGTCGGCTGCCTACATGGGTATGCTGCGGCAGGGGATGTCCCGTGAAGCGGCGCGGGCCATGACTAATGAGATGAACCAGTATTCCATTGCACTGGGCTCCCCTCTGGCGAACTTGGCCCGTATCACCATGAATGCGATCAAGATCGATCAGGTGGTCGATGACGCGCTGCAGGAAATCGCTGAAGGCCGCAAGCCGCTGATCACCTTCCATTCGACGAACACCAGCTTGCTGCAGGAGTTGTCGAAAGGGCCGGATGGCCGCACTTCGGTCGAAGCGATGAACGCGGCGACTGATCTGACCCTGAAGGACCAGATCCGCCGTATTCATGCGAGCATGTATCGCGTGAAAATCGAAGGGGAGTTCCGCGATGCGCGTGAGGTCTACCCGGATATCGCGCGCACCTTTGAGATGATCGATGCGCAGATCGAGCAAATTCCGGACAGCCTTCCGGTTTCGCCGATTGATGCGCTGGTTGAAAAACTGGAGCAGAATGGTGTCACCGTCGGGGAGATCTCCGGCCGCACGCTGTGCTACCGGGACAACCGCATCCAGCGCCGTCAGGGGCGCAACCGCCGTGAGACTGTCGACAACTTCAACGCTGGCGGCCTGGACGTCCTGATCTACAATTCTGCCGGCGCGACCGGTGGCAGCTACCACGCATCTCCGAAGTTTGCCGACCAGCGGCCGCGGACGATGCTGGAGCTGGAAGCGCCTGTTGACGTCATCAAATACGTGCAGAGCCAGGGCCGCGGCAACCGCTATGGCCAGGTTCACAACCCGCGTGTCAAATCCGTTATGACCGGCCTGACACCGGAAATGCGCATCCTGCAGCAGCGTAACCGCAAACTGCGGTCGCTCGGCGCATCGGTTGATGGCAACCGCTCGCATCCGCTTCTGCTGGATGACGTGCCGGATCTTCTGAACAAGGTTGGCGATGAGGCCACCCGCAACGTTCTGATGTCCATGCCGGCTCTGTCCCGCCGCCTTGGCTTCCCGGAATTCGCCGAAGACCCGCAGAACCAGAACCGCGGCAACGAGGCGGTCGATACCGGGTCCGGCACTGCCAAGACCGACATCGACTCTCTGTCAAACAAGGTTCTCGCCCGTTCCATCATGCTGACCGCACGGGAGCAGGATGACCTGGTCCAGCGGATCCGGATGGAGTTCGATGCGCTGATCGAAGAGCTCGAGAGCCGCAATGCAAACCCGTTGCGCCCCAAACAGCTCGATGGGCAGGTCGAAGTCCGTGCCACGACAATCTATTCCGGCATGGAAACCGAAGAGGGGGATCTGGACACCTCCGCCTTCCTCTCGCCGCTCTACATCCACACCGGGATCCACCACTTCAATGAAGAGGCCTGGAGCGGTGACAAGCTCGTGACCGAGGTAGAAGCCTGCCGCCGCCTTTATGGTGCCGACGGCTTCCAGCCATGGGCAGACCGCATTTACCAGAACCTCCCCATCCTGATGCGGCCGTTCCTGCCGGAAGGGGTGGCGATGGAAGATGCGCTGGAGAACCCGGGCGCGGTCGGCCAGAAATTCCGCGTCCGCCATTCCCGGTTCACGGATCTCGCATGGCTGCTGGAGAACATGAAGCCGGGCGTTTCACTGCGGTTCCCGACCGAATTCGATGTTGAAGCGTCCACCAACCGGACCATCGTCGGCCTGGTGCCGCCGAACGATCCCATGTTCTACGACATTCCGTCGGCGTATAAGATCAAGACCATCTCGCCGGGCATGGCCAAGCCGGAAACGACTTCGCTGTCGCGGATCCTCAGCATCGACATGGAGCGCATCTTCTTCCGGCCGGGCCTCTCGGAAAGCTT